>JAYYJC010000413.1:0-15169 GCA_036146655.1 Myxococcota bacterium
GGCAATGATTCGAGGAAGACATCTGGGAACTTGTAAAATGGCAATTCCGGACTCTCGACCGAAGGCATCTTTCCCACTTAAAGATAAGATGAAATTAAGACTTTTGTTTATGACTGGCGGAAAGGGGTGAGCAGGGTCTAAGCCAACCGGACTTAAGACGGGAAGAACTTGATTGAGAAAGTGCTCCTCGACCCATTCTCTCTGAATCGTCGTCCATTCGGAGCGTTTCAAAAGACGAACACCTTCTTGCTCAATGGCCGGAAGCAGTGTGTTGTTGAGGGTGTTGTATTGTGCCTCAATCAGACGATGGGCGTTGTTTGAAATGGCTGATGCGAGAGTCTTGGCATTCATTGCGTCTGGTGCGCCCGGTTCCAATTCGCGGGCAATGAGTTCATGAAGACTGGCTACCCTGACTTCAAAAAATTCATCGAGATTGCTTGATACAATGGTGAGAAATCGAAACCGTGCGAGGAGCGGAATTTCGGGATTTTGAGCCAAAGCCAAAACACGCCAATTAAACTCAAGGGAACTCAACTCACGGTTGACATAGAGTTCAGGAGAGTCCAGTTTAGGCGAATCGATGGTTGGAGATTTTGGCATTGTCAATTACTCTTTCAAGTGCATTTGTGAGAAGGTTTGCTGCATTTGGGCCATGACGGAAAAACAAAGAGGGTTCAATAAGTTCTAACTCATTTAATACCCAAGTCCCGTTCCAATTGAGGGCGTCTAGTCGAGCCACGAGCGGTTTGCGCTCAAAGGGCAAGGCTGCCCACACCGTGTCAGCTAATGCCTGTAGCCCTTTGGGAACAGGGATGGCATAGTCAGAGGCTCCAAAGTCATCTTGGACTCGATAATCGCCTTGAACAGGTATCTTCTGAACAGCGTGCGAGGGTTGACCATCAATAAAGATCAATGAAAATTCGCCGTCTTGTTCAACAGACTTGATGTAAGGTTGTAGAATCATCCCGCCATCGTCAAGCTTAGATTCGATGAGTGCTTGAGCAGATGCGACCTCAGAGCGATGAAAACGCAGGGTTGACTCTGCACATGCACCAACGATTGGCTTTAAGAACCAATGCTGCTCATTGTGATCCTCGAAGATTGGCTCAAGTTGTACTGGATTGTGTTTCGTAATCCAATAACTCGGTGCAATTGAAACGCCCTGATTAGACAGTTGGGCCAAATAGGTTTTGTTGAGATTCCATTTCAATACTGGGTAAGGGTTGAGCAAATGGCTCACTTGGCTCACATTTTGAGCCCATTGAAGAAATTGTTTGGGTTTCTGGGTGTAGTCCCATGTGGTACGAATGAGAACGGCATCATATTGTGACCAGTCAACCTGAGCTGTCCAAGAAATAACGGTGTACTTATGGCCGCTCTGCTCAAGTGCCATATGGAATGGGCGATCATCAACTTCCCAGTCAGGCAGATTATCGCAGCTTGCAAGTGCTATGTTCATCATTATCTCCGACATTCAATAACTTGTTATACCATCCATTATGCATTCAATTGAGACATATTCAGAAAGGGTACTCTTTGAAATTGAACAGCGGAATGTGGTCTTTACAGCCCCGACTGGAGCTGGAAAATCAACACTGCTCCCTCAATGGCTCTCACAGCGTGGCTCTGTACTTGTGATTGAACCTCGGCGCATTGCAGCTCAAGCGCTAGCTCAACGGGTGGCCCATTTGATGTCGTCTCGCATTGGTGCAATGGTGGGTTTTCATGTCAGGGACAATGTCAAAAAGAGCCCTGACACGAAGATTTTGTTTGTCACCACAGGCATTGCGCTCAGAATGATGGCCAATGGTGCACATCGAGACTTTGCCACGGTCATTCTCGATGAGTTTCATGAACGGAGCTTGGATCTTGATCTCATTTTGGCGCTCTTACTGAAAGACAAGGTCCGAATACTCGTTTGTTCTGCCACAATGCAGGCTCAAAAGATTGCTCAACACATTGAAGGCCATCTCATCGAAGTGACTGGGCGTCAATTTGAGGTTGCTGTGACACACTCCGGCAACAACCGTTTACCAAGTGAAGACCAGCTTGCACAACGGGTAAAAAATGCAGTTGAACAATTGCCTTCAGGTTGGCGGTGTCTGCTTGTTTTTTTACCTGGTAAAGCAGAGATACGCCGGACCGGAAGCGCACTTGATGGGACAAAATATGAGATTTTACAGCTGGATGGCAGTCAAAGTTTGTCAAGCCAAAATGAGGTGTTCAAACCACTCGGTGCAAAGCCAAGAGTGGTTTTAAGCACCAACATTGCAGAGACCAGCCTAACCATTCCTTCTGTAGATGGGGTGATCGACAGTGGGTTGGTTCGCCGGACACGCTACTATGCGGGTCGGGGATTCTTGACACTTTTGCCCATCGCATTGGATTCTGCAATGCAACGAAGTGGCCGTGCTGGTCGAGTAAAGTCTGGTTTCGCCATTCGGTTGTGGGCAGATTCACATGCGCTTGAACAACACAGTTTGCCTGAAATCCGCCGTGACAGTTTAAATCAACTGCTCTTGTCTAGTTTGTGTTGTGGGCATCACCCCAATGCACTTCCTTTTCTTGAACAGCCACCAGTATATGCGCTGGCACACAGTACAGAATCGCTTTCGAAGATAGGTGCAATTGATACTGATGGGAATCTGACTTCTCGAGGACGGTTGCTTTTCAATTATCCGTTGGACCCGTTTCTCAATGCCTTGTTGATTCAAGCCGAGCAAGATCATACCCTTTACCCGATGGTTCACATCTGCGCAGCTTTGTCTACTCAGAGGAGTTTCTTTATGGGAAGAGGGGAGGACCAAGAAAAGGATTTAAGAAAAGAAGGCTGCGATTTGCTTGGCATCATCAAAGCTCTCGAACAGCCTCGCTGCCCTGAAAATCAAGTTTACCCAGCGGCTTGGGAGGCGGCCAAGGCACATCTGTCAAAATTGAGCACACTCTTCAAGGTACAACGCACTGCATTTGACATTGTTTCTGTTCGGCAAAGTATTTTAAGAGCGTGGCCTGGTGTTGCTCATGTCAAAAGACAGCGGAAGCGAAATATCTCTTGGGCCAATGGCGGAACAGAAAAGTCTCTGGCATTGGGTTCGGCCATTGACACCCAACGCACAGAGGTGATTTTGGCACTGTCTTCAATTGCTTTGAGTGGTCGACGCCATCATGCTGAGGCCATGATTACATTGGCCAGCCCCATCCCTGCAAAAATGCTTTATTCCGAAGGTTTAACACACGCTGTACTCGAAGGTGTAAAGGTTATTCAAGACTCCATATTGGCCGTCTACAGTCATCGGTATGCCAAGCGAACCATTCTTACTCAGGAGAGCGAACCGCCACAAGCGCTCGTCATATCAACAATCGTTCGTGCCATACTAGAAAATCGGTGGCGTCCAGAGGGCGCTCGGGCATTGCGTCAACACCATTGTGACCGCAGCCTTGCGGCACAGCTTGCAGGTGAACCACCATTGCCACCGCTGAATGAATGGCTAGGACATCGGTTGAAAGAGCTCGGGGTCGTGGAATGTGATGACATGGCTTTGCTCGACGATGAAGATTGGTCTCCAAGTCCGCTTGATGACTATTCTCGTCGTCAGCTTCGCAAACACTATCCTGCACAATTATCGACCGGAGATGCTCACTACGAAATGTCTTATGACCCAATCCAACGGGTTTGCTCAGTGATTCAAACCAGTGGTCTGAGGAAAAATCCGCCTGAGAAAAAAAATCTTCCCAAATTGAGGGGATGGAAGTTCCTATGGGTATACAAAAACAGGCCGATACCGCTTGGATAATGTTTTAATGGTACACTTATCAATCGCATCCCTGTGGAGGTACTGAGCCCATGTCAGATGAACTGAAACGAGTAGTCACCCCATTGCAAAGCATTGCCACTCAGGTTGGAAATAATGTTTTAAAGACACTTAACGAGGCTGAAACCTCTGGTGTATTGACGACCATCGTTCCCGGCTTCCCACAAGACCATGTGGTTTCTATTCCTCTCAATACTGAACAGATTAAAATGATTCATTCCGTTTTACAGGCGCATCAGTTGGCATTGTTGGATGTCCATGAGGGCTCTGTGGAAGCCGATACAGAGCGCCCAATTGGCTTTCGAATAGACCCAGAAGTCGAGACAGATGAACACCAATCTGAGGACGAGTAATGGTCCTGCTTCTCTTAAACATGTCAGCCTTGGCAAACCATCCTTGTGGGACACTTGACCACCTTCGTCAGCTTGAGCCCAATGCACTTCAATTTCAGCCCATTGAGGACACAGAAGGGTCACGCAGCAACAAAGATGAGCGTGAAGCTCAGGCGCCTCTTCCGAATAGTCAAAGCAGCGCTAATTTCATTGTGAAGTGGAATGGCAATCTTAACGGGGACGCCATTAATCGCCTTCTCGATGCATTTGAAGAGTCTTGGGCAGTCGAGATTGATGCTCTTGGCCACCCTGCACCTGCTGGCACGGACCAATACCTATTCAATATCTACATCGGAGATACCGGTGGAAATGCACCATCAAGCTATGGGGCAGCCGGTTACTTTACGCTCGATAATGCATACTTTCCAATGATCGTCGTTGGAAAGGGGACCCTTGAAAATCCGGAATATGCGGACATTACAGCAGCCCATGAATTTTATCATGCCATTCAGGCGAAAACTGAGCGCTACTCATACGACGAAAGTTCCCCTGGTGCGTGGCTCTGGGAGTCTACTGCAACTTGGGCCTCTGCTGAAGTCTATCCAGGTAACCTTTACTATTCGTCATTCTTATTTTCGTATGCTTTGTATCCAAACTATCCATTGGATTACTTTAATTACCCAGACACTGGCACAATTGACGAATATTACCAGTATGGTTCCTTTATCTTTCCGTTGGATGTCTCACAGCAGCTGGGGGGGGACTTGGTTCGAGAGGTTTGGCTGGACACCACCAATGAGCCAGACCCGGTAGAGGTTTTTAGGGGGTTGATGGCTGAACAAGGGGTTGATTTTGACTCTTTCTTTATGGATCATTCGGCCCGCATGAGTCAATATGATTTTCCATACGGCGCACAATATGAAGAATATGTGGAAGATGTTTCAGGGAGCTTTGGTGTTTCTGGAGATACTGTCGCGGCCGTTCACTCTGGTGAGGGAACTGGAGGATGGGTCGAACTTCCGTCTTCACAACCGCTCCATCGTTATGGCTACAGCATTATACGGCTGGATAATCCAACCGAGCAAGCCTATCAGGTGTTTATTGACGGGGACAATGTCAGCAATATGGGGCAGGTGGCTTTCTACGGTGCGCGGTTGGCTGTCGACAGTGGTGGGGATTTGAACTATGTGGACCTGACCGTGGATGGTGAGGCCAATTTGGTGGATGGCATAACTGCAGATACCACATTGACATTGGTGATAGGAGCGTGGTCAAGAGATTGGTCACCCGGAGCAAATGAAGCGTTTTCATTCAGCTACGCCATCGTTGGCGATGATTGGGTCGATCCCGGTGCTGAGCCTTCTGGAGAGCCCTCAGGAGAGCCCTCAAGTGAACCGTCAGACGAACAGTCTGTCGATACAGAAACCGAACTTTCTGTTGAAGCCTCCAAAGTTGGTTGTGGATGTCAATCCAATCAAGTGCCTCTGACATCCACGGTTGGCTTCTTGGCGAGTCTGATGATATGGTCGAGAAGGCGAAGATTGGACGATGAACAATATCTATCAATTTGACAATGCGGGATTGAAGAACGAGTTTAAGCAGCTCGGGATACCCGCATTTCGAGCCAAACAGGTATGGGAGTGGCTGTATACCAAAGGATGTGCGGATTTCGAGTCCATGACCAATCTTCCAAAACAGCTAAGGCATCAGCTTTCAGAGCAATTTCACCTGGGTTCGCTTGAATTGGCGACAGAGCAGGTCTCAAAAGATGGAACCCAGAAGCGGGTATACCGACTGCCAGATGGCCAATTGATTGAATCAGTCTTGATGCCGTATGCGGATGGTCGGCGAACAGCATGTATTTCGTCGCAGGCGGGTTGTGCGATGCGCTGTTCCTTTTGTGCCACTGGTCAGATGGGATTTGCCCGACATCTCAGCACAGAAGAGATTTTTGAGCAGGCGCTGATCTTTGCACAAGAGCTTAAGCAAGATGAACAGCGATTGTCCAATGTGGTTCTAATGGGAATGGGCGAACCATTTCACAATTACGACTCGGTCATTGCAGCCATTCGACTCCTCATGGAGCGGTTGGGCATTGGCGCGCGGCGCATCACTGTCAGCACCGTCGGCTTGGTCCCCAAGATTCGTGCATTTACAAAAGAAGGTCTTCAAGTCAAACTGGCCATTAGTCTGCATGCCACAAAAAATGAACTTCGCACTGCGATGATGCCGGTGAACAACCGCTATCCCATCGAGGAGCTCATTGATGCATGTCGAGACTATGTGGCAGTGAGCAGGCGTCGAATTACTTTTGAATGGGCCCTCATTGCCGGTCAAAACGACTCTCCGGCTCAGGCCCACGAGCTTGGTCGATTGTTGAAGGGACTCATGTGTCATGTCAATGTGATTCCTCTCAATCCGACGGCTGGTTTTGAAGGAGCCCCCACCGCTGCACCAGCAGCAGCTCAGTTTATTGAGGTGCTTTCGCACTATGGCATTCCCGGAACTGTGCGAGTGCGCCGCGGTATTGATATTGATGCGGGCTGTGGGCAGTTGAAGTCTAAGGTGCTTCGAAGGAATGCGAAATGACCATTTCCCTTCCAGGGCTTTATGGGCTTGAAGTCGTGATGGCAGGTCTCATACATGTTCCTTTTCTCGGCGAGATCAAGATCATGACTCGTTCATTGTTGGCTGTAGAAATTATCGAAGTGAACGGCCAGTACTGGCAAGCCCAGCAAGTATGTGCCATTGAGTCCTATGACAGTTCGCGACTGTCCGAAACCCGAATTCCGTCTCAATTTGTATCGGCAATACCCCCACAAAGAATCCCTGTAGTCTTGAACGGCACAGAAATTTCATGGGATCCCAAACCGGTCTATTTGGGATTTGATGGCCAATATCCGTTGCCTGTTGAACTGACCGATCCGCGTGCCATCGACTCTGATCAAGATGGTGTCCCTGGGGTGACCGTTTTATTGGATATTCCATTATTGGGAACCGTTGAACTGTATATGGTTCAATCAAGCGACATCGCAATGATTGGCACTTTAGATTCTGAGGGCGGAAGAGGGCAAATAAAGGTCCAAGAATTGGCACAAGAAACGATTGGAAGTTCGCACATTGTATTCAATCGTTCAAATCAGCTGATTCCTCAACCAGAACAATCAACCTTTTGGTTAAAACCACTCACGGGAAATGATTGCCAAAGTGTTGTTCAAAGTTTTCCACCACTTGCACTTCAATGGATGCGTTAGCGGTTATCACCAAATAAACGGAGTTGTTGAGAACTTGCGGTGGAGCGCTCGAGCCGTTTCAGCCTTCTATTGACTGTGTTTTGTAACCACGATGGCGGAAAAAGTTCGGGTTCATACAGCCACATGAAAAAACCAAGAAGGGTTGACGGACCTTGGGTAAAAACATGTGTTGAAAAATGCTCTAGGTCCTGAAGCACTGTTCTTTTGGAGGCGCAATGAAGCAGATAGGCCGAACCCCATATGGGATGCTCTAGGCTGTCTTCACGAAGTGCCACTTCTGGTTGAAGGCTTTTGTTGAGGAGCTCAAGAGCTGGCTTCACAGAATGTTCTTCGAGTATGGTAATGGTTTGAGACATTAGCCACCACCACTTGGGGTCGAGTGATTCAGGAAGGACTTCCGGTGCGACGATTGTACCAATGGTGTCGGATAATCGATGTGTCTTGACCAGTTCCGCACATATGGTATTCAGCATTATGGCAACCGCATGAGTCAGTGCATGATGAGGTGTCGATTCGAAGAACGATGAGAGAAATGCCGTTTTGCTTTGTGAGGTAGTGGGCTCACAAATGACAGGCAATAGAGGTGTCACTGTCGAAAGATTCGGAGGTGATGATGATTCCACAGAGCCGATTTTCTCTTCAGCCCTGAACGCCAATAGGTGTTCTTGTGCTTTTAAACAATGGGGCGAGAAGGAAGTTTGGCTCTCAATCTTTTGGGCTGATAACCGTTGTTTTGCCTTCAGTATTGGCGTGTCACTGTGATTGAACAACAGGTCAACGGCCATGTACACATTGAGTGCGGTGGGTCGATCGCCCATCAGTGCTCCGATGGATTAGTTTCCAAACTCAACATATCCATTGACGCGGAAGCCATTAAATTCATAGTCGTATTCCCAGCCATCATCTTTGACTTCTGCATTGGCCAGCTCATAAAAACCGTCTTGTTGATTAAAGCCAAATATGGAGAGGCGGTTGCTGTTTCTGGCCACAGCTCTAACCACTTGTTGGGCCACATCGTAGCCGCAAATGTCTTCTTCAGCCATTTCAATGTAGTAAACCTCAGTACAGCCCGGACAATCGTAGTATTCAAATATCTGTTGTCCTTGTTCTGTGTTGGTGAACTCATCGCCTGAACCATTAATTTCGCCGGAACAGTCTCCAAAATCAATTGTACGGAGGCCTGTCCATGTTCTTGGATAGACCAGATCATCGTCTGGGTTGGAAGGGTTAGAGGTGTCAGAAGTATCTGAAGTGTCTGAGGTATCTGAGGTATCTGAGGTGTCTGAGGTATCTGAGGTATCTGAGGTATCAGAGGTATCTTCAACACCAGTGTCATTTGGTAAACCGTTGGCCTCTTCGAGGAGGTTAATGATTGCTGTATCAGTGATCTTGGTGCTGCCGGAAAAACAGGCAAATAGGGAGAATAAGTACATTGGACTACTCTAGGTTTGCAAGGGTTTGTGTGACCTTTGTGATGATGCTCTTTAGTGTGCCTTTTTGGAATGGATTTTGCAAGCCTGCGAATGTCAATAACTTAGTAAATGAGTGTGCTCCACCCAATTTACAGAGTGCTTGATACCGGTTGAGTGCATCTTCTCTATCTGATTCAGCCTGGGCCCAGAACTGAAGTGCACAGCTTTGTGCAAGACAATAATCAATGTAGTAAAACGGTCTTAGATAAATGTGTCGCTGCCGTTGCCAGATTCGGCCTGAGTCATAGTAAGTTTCACCTGACTCATAGCGTCTCCAAGGTAGAAATATCGTCTCTAATCTTTTCCATTCGGCTGCTCTATCTTCGGATGATGCAGAGGGATTATCATAGACCCAGTGTTGAAATGCATCTACTGCACACCCGTAAGGAATGAAGAGCAGTGCGCCATCAAGATGAGAGAGAATAAAGCGATTTGTGTCTTCTTTAAAGAAATAATGCATTTGTGGGTAGGTAAAAAACTCTAATGACATGGAGTGAATCTCGCAGGCTTCCAGAGTGGGCCACAGATAGCTTCTTAGTGGTTGATTTCGAGACGCATAGCGCTGATACGCATGTCCGCATTCGTGCGTGAAAACTCGAACATCGCCATTGGTGCCATTAAAGTTGGCAAAGATAAATGGCACATCGTGCTCATAAAATGCGGTGCAGAAACCGCCTCCAGCTTTTGTTTCTCGATTGTCGAGGTCCATCAGACCTTGATTTTCCATCATGCTGTAAAATGACGAAAAGTCTTCACCCAGATCCTTAAACATATGGTGGGCCTGTTGGCGCATCCATTGTTCGTCCCCTTTGGGTACCGCTTCCCCTTCTTTGTGATGAAGCGCTTCATCATAGTGCATATAATCTTGAACATCCAACCGTTGTGCATGACGGGCTCGAATTTCTTGACACACAGGTACCAAATAGTCAATGACATCTTGTCTGAATACAGCAACATCGTCTGCGTTGTAATCAGTCCTGCCCATCATGTCGTAACCAAGACTTGTATAGTTGTCTCGACCCATCTTGAGGCCCATCTGATGTCTGATTTGAACCAACTGATGATACAGCTCGTCAAGCTTTTGTTGATGTCCCTGCATGCTTTTGTCAATTGCAAATGCCACATTGCGCCGAATGGTTCGGTCTGAGGACTGTGCAATAGGGCCAATATTTGAAAGTGTGTATTCTTTACCCTCAAAGGGTATTCTAATTTGAGCCATGAGCTGTTGGTATTCCATACACAACTTCGATTCTTCTGCGGTTAGTCCTGAAATTCGCTCGTCAAATGACTGCAAAGCCACTTCCCATGACTTAAATGCGTGGGTACCAAACTGCTTTTCAAGTTCGACTCGGTGCGGTGAATTGACCAGTCGTTCAAGAAATTTGTTCTCGGAGACCTGAAAATGTGGAAGATTGGCGTTTAAAAAATCATTCTCTGACTTGGCTTCAGTGTCTTGGGTATTTTGAGCAAACTTAAGCCTCGCCATAGCCACTTGGCTTTCCAATAATCCTTGAGCTTTGTCCCAATTCAGAAGCGCCTTTTCGGCTTCACCTGCGTTTTGAGATTGGTCAAGTTCTGATATGGCGTTTTCAGCAAGGGCCTGCGCTTTAACGAGATCGGGCCGTGTGTATGTCATTTCTGAAAAGTGCATGGTGCTTTATCCTGTGATTCAAAGAAAACAATTCATCTTCTATATCCCATATTCAAGCGACATGGGAAATTCAAATCCGGATGCCTTATGGCGACCCATTTGATTGCTTTACGGGACAATCAGTGTGTATGCAGGTACTGCTTTCGGCAGCCCTTTCAAATTGACGAAGGTTGGATCTTCGAAAGTGAAAGAGTCACTGGATGCTTCGACCACCGATTGGCTGGCGACGGCCTGCATGGCTTTGGCGACACCACATAGCCGAGCAGAGACATTGACCGCCGAACCGATCACTGTGAATGAGCATCGTGAATCAGAACCAAGGTCACCTCGTATCATTTCACCTCGGTTCAGTCCAATCCCTATGGGGAGTGGATTCCAAATGCTGGTATCTGTCACCCGTGCTTGCTTGATGATTTCTGCGGAAGCACGCAAGGCCTGATCTGTGCTGTCAGCTGAGTCAAAGACAGCAATCATACCGTCACCACTGAAACCATCCACATAACCGCCATAGTCTCGCACAATTTCTGATTGAAGCCCAAGTGCATCGTTAATTCCAGTAAAGACATCTGCAGCATCGTGACTGTAAGAAGCTGCTGTAAAGCCACGCATGTCAGAGAACAGAAGGGTTGCTGTAATTCGTTCAACACCTTTGTTGTATTTGGCTTGATTAATCGTAGCTGGAGAGATGTATCTGCCAAGCGCTTGAACCAAATTTTGATTTTCTTCTTCTGCGCGACGCTGCGCCACAATCGTTGAAATACGCCGGAGTAAAACTTGGGGCTGGGGCGGTTTCCCCACAAAGTCATCTGCACCAGAGTCCAGTGCTGCAATGTGGTGCTCGGGATCATTTAGCCCTGTCAAGACGATGAGTGGTAGGCTCTTTGTAGAATCATTTTCTCGAAGGGCCTTGCAGACTCTGATGCCATCGCCATTTGGAAGATTAATGTCAAGAATGATGGCATCGACATTATGCTCAATCGCAAGGGGGATAACTTCATCGGCCCTTGCAGCGAATAAGCTTTCTATTCCAAAACGACGGAACATCGTGCGCATGGCTCGGTAGACCAATTTTGAATTGTCCACTACGAGGAAAGTTGTTCCCTTAAGGATTTCAATGTTTGGAATGATAATCATCTTGCCACTCGAATGAGTGTTTCATTCTATCGCATATCGAGGTTTTTGTGCAGATTTAATTCGAAGTCGGTCCGTCTTCTGAAAACAGCATTAGGAATGAAATTACAGCCTCAATATCTTCTTCAGGCCAATCGAGTGGAACCAAAAAGTCTTCAATATGGCCTTGTAGTGGAACATCATTCATCTCTGAATAATGCAAAATGGTTTCGTTGAGACTTTGAAACTGGCCGCTGTGCATGTACGGTGCAGAACGAGCGAGTTCTCTCAGGTGAGGAACCTTAAATTGGCCAAGCTGTTCAGTGCTTTGGACAAGTTGATCTATGACATTTGCTTTGGTTCCCGAGGGGGCATCAGAATAAATCCCGGCGCTATTGAACGGATTTTCTCTGAGCATTTCTATGCCCGTGTAGCGCCCATAATCTTCTGTATCTTGTGTTTCTGATAGAGGGAGACCGATGTTGTGAAACTCAAGATTACTACCGAACAGACCGAGGTGGCAGGTACTGCAGTGGCCTTCACCAGAAAAGAGGTCGAGACCTCGACGGCTAGAAGCATCCAGCCAATCGGCCGCAGCTTGTGGGTCTGCCTGATAGAGTGCAGAAAGCTCATCGATGGGGGCTGGTGGAGGGATCAATGTGGCTTCAAATGCCCCAATGCTTTTTGCAATGTTTACCATGACTTCTGTTGCTGCCTGTTGGTCTGCCTCTGCCATGGACATCCATGCAGCATTGTGGGTGTCATTTGTTTCAGACGGCATGGCATCAAGTGGCCAGTGATCCGTTTCCGGAAGGGGACCAAATAGGCTTTCGTAAATATCTTTTAGGCGCTCTGTTTCAGAGATGACGATCGCAAGCCTTGTCCGCGTGCTGCCCATTTCATTGCTTTTTTCGATCGGCCCGATGGCCTGACACCAGAGGGTGTCGCAACTGCCATCCCAATTAAGCCAGCGCTGGTATCCACTTCCCCATAATGAAGGAGCGTGCCTTTGAGTATTATCCACGCCAACCGACAATGGCAATGGGTCTGAAAATGCATGGCTGGGGTCATGGCAGTTGGCACACGAGACACCAGCAGGAGAAATGTCGTGTTCAAAAAATAGGATTTCACCAAAAGTCTCTGCTTCACTTTGGCCTGACAATGAGTTTGTCTCGTCCAATTCGACGGCCATCGGCATCAAACTGTTTAGATATTCAGCTTCGTGTGCGAGAAAAGGCGTAGACTCCTTTTGGGGTTGGCAACTGAACAAAATGAGCAGCATCAATCGATATCCGTTCTTTGGAACTCAGCTATTTTCCAATCGTTTGCCCCATGGTTGTGCAAGTGGAAATGCAGTGTATCTGAGGGGCCGATTGCAAAAGGAAGTTCACTTTCTTGAAAGTAGAACTCTGTACTGGCAGGTATCTCAGGATTCTCTTCCCAAAATACGGTGTCATTAATTATCCACGCTACATGGGCAAAACCAGGTTCAGGAGCCCATAATCCGGTGTGGAGAACCAAGGTTTTGACTGGGGTTCCTGCGGGTACATTTTGCACAATCGGAAATGTAATGGCCACATAGTTGCATTTGTCTGTACTGACTTCGAGCTGATCTCCTTCAAGCTCAAATGCTGTCGATGGGCAATCAACAACTTCAGGCCGGTGTTCTGAAAATGGGGCAGTCGAAGGATCTTCGATGGTCCAGCGGGTGAGGTCCGCTATCTCCTTCGTTGGAACGGCAGTAGCGGTGTCTGATTTCTCGCTGCAAGACAAGAGAATGTTGAGCCACATGGTCCACCAAGACAATTTAAAATGATGCTAGGGTGAAGGCGTAGCACATTTCTTCATCTGTTCGTTCGCCATAGCCAATGTTTTGAGGTGGCTCAAACATTTGGTATGGATTGTTCGAACTGTTGTCCCAGCGACAAGCCCAACGCAATGGACTGTCCTTTTCAACTTCGATGGGTTCGTCAAAGATATAGGACACTTGATTGTTAAAATCATATCCATCTGAGCTCACAATGCATTGGTCATCTTCGTCTTCGTCTGGTAATGTCATCGAATAGCCTGAACCCAAAACATGCATGTGCGGAAAGACACCCCAGATTTTTATGCCAAAGGGGAGATTAAACTCAACGCCGTCTACATATGCTGGGTCACCGGCAGGTATGTTGAAGCCCTGAAATCCCAAGGGCAGCATTTGAATGGTGTGCTCGACACTGTCCGTGGTGGTAAACATGTATCCAGATTGATCCGACTCTTGCTCGTTGTCAGGTGATTGATAATAGTGCATTTGCATCACAATGTATTCATCTGCTCGCACCAACAACCCAGCGCCTTCAGGAAAGCGCACAGGGGACATTCCGGGTGCCCATCCTGAAAGCATTCCGCCCTCACTAAAACTGTCAATAAAAGTTCCATCATCAATGCAATCGACACCTTGAGGTTCTTTTGACCCTTCGATGATGCCGTTGATGGTTCCCTTTGCCAAAACGATGTGGTGTACCATTGAAGGGTTGTCGACAATGGGATGGAGTTCTGTAATGTAGAAGTTTTCCGTTCGGCCGTGCGGAATGGCAAAACAACGGTATTCGTTACCTGGATTGTTTTCATCCGTATAGGTTGGCGTATAGGCTTCAGGAAGTGTGACAAACAGGTCCGCATTGGGAAGCGTGTGTTTGGTTCTGTCGTAGATTTGTGCTGTATTTGGATCACCGAGCAATGCACCTTGTTCTACCCAATCAATGACGATGTCTTTGCTCTCTTGGTCCATGTAGAGCATATCTGAATCCAAATAGTCCCGGCAGTTTGGATCCGAAACAGGTGGCGGCATTCGGTTGTCAGAGATGGCAGAGGCAATCAATTCTGACAGTGCAATCACAGTATCTGGATCGGTAAAGTCTCCCACACCTTGGCCTGCCTCTGAATGGCAGCGGACGCAGTTTTGCTCGATAATGGGCTGTGCATCCGCATAAAAGGTGGGAGCGGTGCCAACAGAAGGGGCGTCCTCTGTTGTCTCACACGCAAAAAATGTTGTCCATAAAAGCATTTCTTCTCACTTAAACAAAATGAACATACCATTATATAACCGAACCAGCGTCAAATCCATGTCATTTCAAATGGCATTAAATAGGGATTGTGAATGCCCAATTGTGGCTGTCTTTGTATTTAAATTGTGGCTGCTATTCTCGTGCCTTCATCGATCGCCCTTTTGGCATCGAGTTCTGCAGCCACATTGGCTCCACCAATTATGATGGGTTCTTGTCCATTTTGGCGAATACTGTGTACAAGGTCTCTGTTAGAGGTTTGTCCTGCGCAGATGATAATGGTATCGGCTTTGATGCATTCTGTTTCTGTCTTGCCATTGCGGATAATGTGAAGGCCGTCACTGTCAATGTGATCGTATTTTAAATCAGATTCAAATTGAACGCCTTTGTGCTTCAATGTGCTTCTGTGAATCCACCCTGTTGTCTTGCCCAATCTTGCGCCGACTTTACCTGGGCTTCTCTGTAAAATGGTGATGCTTTTAGGCGATTTG
>JAYYJC010000414.1:0-8143 GCA_036146655.1 Myxococcota bacterium
ACAGAACAATCCTCATTTCATTCTGGGCTTGGTCTCAATATGCACTTTATTACCTACTACAACCTACAGTTGTACAGCGAGTTTGGGCTGTACTCACCCCAAGTTCTTGAACATGTTTACGATACAAATACGAATGGTGGACTGTCGTGGTTGATTGGAAGTGCATTTACCTTCCGGTATCGTTCTTTTTGAAGCACTTCTCTATTCTGGTCGAATTTCCAACAGCTTGTCATAAGCATCTGAAGCTCGAATATTCCAAAGTTTTCCAAGTTGCTTTGCCACATCTTTAAGTTTTTTCGCATCTTCCTGAGCTTTGGAAACTGGCTGTCCTGGTCCTAAAACCAAAACCACTTCTCCTCGGTAGTCTTCAATCGGCCAATCAGACAATGGTCCTCGACGGATTTCTTCATATTGTTTTGTCAATTCTCGGCATAAACAAGCTTCCCGTTGAGGAAATAATTCAACAAGTTTTTTAAGCAATGCAGCACAGCGATTACCTGCTTCGTACAGCACACTCGTCCCAGGGAAAACACTGTGTCGAATCAGAAACTCATGAAGTTGACCTGTCTTACGAGGTGGAAAACCAAGGAATTGAAACGGTGCTTGGAAGCCAGAGACTGACAAGGCCATCACAAATGCTGAAGGGCCAGGTATGGCTGTTACGGTTATTCCAGCCGCATGAACGGCTTGGACAAGCCCTTGTCCTGGATCACTAATCAAAGGTGTGCCTGCATCAGATACAAGTGCAATTTTGAGCCCACTTTTAAGTTGTGAGATGACTTGTGGCACTTTGGACAGCTCATTGTGCCCATGAAGATTTACCAGCTTGGGTATAGACAACCCAAAAGCACGGAACAAACCAAGCGTTCTTCTTGTGTCTTCACACAGTACAATATCTGACTCTTTGAGCGCCTGCTGAGCTCTTGGAGATAAATCCTGTAGATTGCCAATGGGAGTAGAAATTAAGGTAAGCATTATTCACCATCAAATGCATCAGGCAACCAATGCCACCCAATGGGATCGTGCACAAGCAAACCAAAAGAGACCGTCGAGTAGCGCAATTTGTGTTTCAACAGAAAGGTTTTTGCAGCGTGGATAATGGCTTGTCTTTTTCGATGCGTGATGCTTTCAAAAACTCGGTCATCAAGTGTTCGACGATATTTGACTTCTACGAAAATGAGTTCCTCACTTTTGCTTTGAACAATTAAATCGATTTCACCCTTGGCTGAATGGAAATTGGTCGTTAAACACGAATAACCCAAGCCTTCAAGATAATGAACGGCTTGGGCTTCTGATTGCGAACCAATCAAACGCGACATGGTTTCGGAATTGAAGTGTGTCGGATATTGATGACTAGTTTCTGATTTCTTTCAACCGAGCTTTCTTACCTGAAAGTTCACGCTGATAGTACAACTTCGCTCGGCGAACGCGGTGACGAGACTTCACATCAATGTTGACGACAAATGGTGAATAGAGAGGAAAAATACGCTCTACACCAATGCCACTGGATTCTTTTCGTACCGTAAATGTAGAACGAATTCCTCCGTTGTGTATGGCCAACACGCGGCCCTCGAAGATCTGAATGCGTTTACGCTCACCTTCTGTGATGTTGTAAGAAACACGCACTCGATCACCAACACCTGGCATTGTTCGGTCGCTACCAGCAATATTTTCTGCTTCAATCTGAGCGATGGTGGTCATTGTTACCTCTCTTATCTTTTGTATTCGTTTTATTTACGGCTTTTGGCCTCAAATAGCATCACACATTATCTCGTCTGGGAGTAAATGTCAAATCTTCATCCATCAGAATCTCCATTCT
Organism: Myxococcota bacterium; assembly: GCA_036146655.1. GTDB lineage: Bacteria > Myxococcota_A > UBA796 > UBA796 > UBA796 > JAYYJC01. The sequence goes on from JAYYJC010000414.1 coordinate 1,820, forward strand.
TCTCCAACCACTTCGACCATAGATCTGGTCTGAGCTCTTTGGTACGCAATTGTGCATGCTGTTGTCGCCACTCACTAATTTTTGCATGGTGACCAGAGACCAAAACAGGTGGGACATCCCAGCCATTGTATGACCTTGGTTTGGTATAAACAGGTGCCTCAAGCAAGCCATCCTGAAAGCTTTCATCTACAATGGATGCGGCATTACCGAGCACGCCATCCATCAAGCGAACGATTGCATCGATCATAACCAATGCTGGTAGCTCTCCACCAGTGAGTACATAATCGCCAATGGAAAAAGTATAATCGACAAGATGTGTCCGAATTCGTGCATCTAAACCTTCGTAATGACCACAGATGAACAATAGATGTTTATGAGTTGAGAACCGGTGGGCATCAGGCTGTTTAAATGGGATACCAGCTGGTTCTAGCAGGATGACCGTAGTGTTTTCCCCTACCAGTTTTTCCAAAGCAGCAGAAACCACATCTAACCGAAGTACCATCCCTGGGCCTCCCCCATAAGGTGTGTCATCAACTTGCTGGTACCGACCAAGTCCAAAATCATGAAGATTATGAACATTAATGTCAACAATGCCTTGCGCTCTCGCTCTGCTTATAATGCTGTGCTCCAAGGGGCTTTTGCAGAGCTCTGGATGCATGGTCAATATGTCAATTTTCATTATCTTCAGTGCTTTCTGAGAGGTCATCGTCGTCTGGAACAATGATTCCATCATCAATACTAATGGATATGATATCCGATTTTGTATTGGGGATATGAATCACCATATCGGGATGTTCGGCAACCAATATATCGACTTTGCCAGGAACAATTTCGACGATTGTACCAAGCGATACACCCGATTCGGTACGAACCGACATGCCAATCAGCTCATGATGGTACCATTCGTCATTCATTGAGTTTGGTAATTTGGCCTTATCAAACAAAATTAAGTGTTCTTTCAAGGCTTTCGCCTGTTCAGGTGTAGAGACCCCTTTTATTGCACCAATTACTTTTTTCCCCGCCCCAGACCTCGTTTTGAACTGAATGGGTTTGGGTTCGTTCCTACCATCCCACAGAAATGCCGACTTCCATTTGTTCAGAAGTTTTGATTGGGGGTTGAACAGAAAAACACGAAGCTCGCCTTGGATACCAAAAACGCCAGTAACCTTAGCGAGCGCAACGAAACCTTCAGGCAATTCACTGCTTCGAGTAATCTGCATTGTGTCAACTGGTAGAAAGACTAGTCTGCAGTCGCTGAATCATCAAGGTCATCTGCATCTGAGCTGACTTCGGGTCCTTTCAAACGAAGGATGGCTTTTTTACTGCCCGATGCAATGGATAGAATGTGTCTGATGTTGCGTAGTGCTTCGTCGTCATTGGCCTTCAATACTTGAGCATCCGCTTCTGTCAATTCCAAAGTGATAATATGACTGGCTTCTACTTCTTGAATATCAACTTTCATGTCGTCAGGTGACGCAATGAACGGAGAAATAATATGCTGGAGAAGCTCCTGCACTATTCTTCTCCAGCGTTTGCTTCAAGGTTCTTCACAATTCGTTTGACGGTGTCAGTGGGCTGAGCGCCAACGCCGATCCATTTGTTGTAGCCATCGAGGTCAAGTTTGACCGTAGAAGGGCTGGTCATTGGGTTGTAATACCCAAGTACTTCAATGTGCCGACCGTCTCTAGGGGCGCGTGAGTCAGCAACAACAATACGGTAATGTGGTGCTCGCTTTCGGCCCATGCGCAATAAACGGATTTTAGTCATATGTACTCCAGAATACGAAATCTTTTAAAAATAACGCTCCTGAATAACCGTTTGCTGATTGCTTGTCAAACCGAAGTCATTCCCACAGTGCTAAAGCGGAATATTGCCATGTTTTTTCGGTGGTAATCTATCTCTTTTCTGTTCCAAAGCATTGAACGAACGCACAAGGACCCTTCGTGTTTCAGCCGGATCGATAATGGCGTCAATATAACCCAAATCTGCTGCACGGAATGGAGACAAAAATGTCTTCTTGTAAGCTTCCAACAACTCGCTGCGTTTTAACTCAGGAGAATCAGCAGCTGCAATCTCTTTTCGATGAATAATATTGACCGCTCCAGGCCCACCCATGACTGCTATTTCTGCTGAAGGCCATGCAAAATTGAAGTCTGCTTTCAGATGCTTGGAGTTCATCACGCAATAAGCGCCGCCATAGGCTTTGCGGGTAATTAATGTCACTTTTGGAACCGTTGCTTCAGCAAAGGCATACAATAATTTTGCGCCATGACGAATAATGCCACTGTGTTCCTGATCAACACCAGGCAAAAACCCAGGTACATCCTCTATAACCCAAAGCGGAATATTAAAAGCATCACAGAACCGCACAAAACGAGCACCTTTCACAGATGCATTAATGTCTAGAACTCCGGCCAAATGACTCGGCTGATTTGCGACAACGCCCACAGTTCGTCCATCTATACGAGAGAATCCCACAACTATATTTTTTGCGTATTCCGCTTGAACCTCCAAAAATTGACCATCATCGACAACATCAATGATGACATCTTTGATATCGTAAGGTTGGTTTGGATCGTAAGGAATGAGATTTTCAAGGTCCTGGCACAATCTCTTTCCGCTGTCCTGTGTTGATTTACGAGGGGCTTCTTCTAAATTGTTCTGTGGCAAATAGGACAACAGTTCACGGGCCAACGCAAATGCGGCTTCTTCATCGGGAACAGAGAAATGTGCGACACCAGAAGTTGAATGATGCTTTGCAGCCCCCCCGAGTTCTTCCTGTGTCACATCTTCATGGGTCACAGTTTTTATGACATCGGGCCCAGTGATGAACATAAAAGATGTTTTTTCAACCATGATGATAAAATCAGTCAATGCAGGAGAGTACACAGCGCCACCAGCACACGGCCCTAGAATAATAGAAATTTGCGGCACCACGCCTGAAGTCAAAACATTTCGAAGGAATATATCCGCATACCCACCAAGCGCTGCAACGCCTTCTTGAATTCGAGCACCCCCAGAGTCATTTAAACCGATTACGGGCGCCCCATTGCGAGTGGCCATGTCCATTATCTTGCAGATCTTTTGGGCATGAACATTGGACAGTGAGCCACCAACCACAGTAAAGTCTTGAGCGAACAGGAAAACGGATCGATTGTCGACCAAGCCTTGCCCTGTGATGACACCATCACCCAAAAAAACTTTTTGGTCCATCCCAAAATCCGTACAATCATGTGTGCGGAATTTATCGAATTCGAAAAAAGTTTCCGTATCAAGCAGCAAATCAATGCGCTCTCGAGCCAACAACTTACCTGCGTTATGTTGGCGTTCGATCGCCTTTGCTCCACCACCCTGCTCGGCTTTCTCATGACGAGCGAGAAGCTCCTGATTAATCGATTTGTTCTCTGGCATGTTGATCTTCTCCACTCAAAGTTGCGAGCGCCCCGTTATGAAAGATTATTGACCATATCCAGAAGCTGTGGCATGATGGTCATCTCATTGCTTAGATGAAAGGAACACTTATGAGAATATTGTTAACCACTTTTGGTCTTCTCAGCGCATGTGAAAATATTTCGAAAGACAATCCAGACGCAGAAGATACTGGTGAAGTAATCACAGACACTAATGATTTAGAACCTGGGTGCTTTACTGTGGATGGGGGATCTGGCTATGCACTGTTAAATGATGCCATTCTAATGGCCAGTGATGGTTCCACCATCACAATGGAGGGTTGTGCCGGACAACATGAAGAAGTTGTAAATGTGACAAAAGCCGTTTCAATTGTCGGCCCTGGTTCAAGCAGTTTCACCCTTATCCCACCCACAAATGAAAATGGAATTAACATCACGGCAAGTGGCGTAAGTCTTTCAGGAATTGGGATTGTCTCAACAAGAAGCGGCATTTCAATTGAGGGCGCAAGCCTTGTTTCGCTTGAAGATATTGAAGTATCCGGTGCAGGAAATTGGGGTGTGAAAGCCAATGCGTCTGAAGTAGAAATCACCAACAGTGTATTCAACGCAAATGGCTTTGGTGGCGTCAGCGCAGACTCCTCTTCTCTGACAGTTGCCAATACAGAAATCAACGACAACACCAGCTATGGCGTATATGCGATTTCCAGTTCGACGGTAGATATTGATGCAAGTTCAGTTATGGGAACACTGTCATCGGGTAGCCAAGACACCCAAGACGGCATTGGCGTTTACATCGAAAACAACAGTATTTTACTTGCAAACGACTCGGACTTGTCTGGCGGTGCCATATTCTCGACTTACTCTGTCAATGCATCAACCTTTCTTACAGATGTAATTGCTGGTCAAACGACATTTGGAGCAATTTGGGCTGAGGGTACAGGAGAACTTAGCCTTAATGGTGTAACCATCGATGAAGCACCAGGTTACGGGATTATCGCTCAAATTACAGGTGCTGTGAGCATTGAAAATTCATCACTGACCACAGATTCGGCCCTCTCTCCAAGCACCAATGCGGAGACATGGAGAGACGATGGTTTCCTGTCAATGGGATTCTTTACAAACTCGCCATCGGTTACCGTCAATGGGTTTAGCATTTCAGGCTACAACAATTGCGGTGCTTATTTTACGACAAGTGAAACCGATGCTCAACTTTCAGTAGATGGCCTCACACTAACCGAGATAGGCCGACTTGGTGCTTATGTCATTGGCTATGAGGGTGAGATGAACAATTTCACCATTGACGGCATTTATGAACTCGATGGCGTCAGTGAACCAGATGTCAACACGGTCTGTTCTTATGTGGATCGGTATGTAGGGGCAGTCATAGTAGATAACATTGACCTGAACAATGTGACATTGTCTAACATTGAGGGATATGGAATTACTGCTATACAATCCAGTACGGTCATCGATACCCTCGTTGCACAGAACAACACTTGTGCAAGTGTTATGGCATTTGAATCGGCAATGTTTCTATCCAACGCTGATTTTGCACTCCCCAACCCGAAGCAAACCAACCTCGGCGCAAATTTAATTGGCTACAATGCCACCACATTGTCTGTCGAAAACAGCTCGTTTGAGGGACTGCCGTATGTAGATGCTCAATACGATTACCTCATGTTTGCGTACAACACTTCAGATGTTCAAATCCGTAACTCCACATTTTCAAACAGCTATTATGGCTACTTCAGTGAAAATAGTGAGTTGACAGCGTCAGAGAATACATTTGAAAACCTCTACGGAATTTCTCTGTACTTTGGAGGAGGCACCACTACGAATCACATTATCGAAAAGAGTAACTTCGTAGGCGGACCTGATACACAGAGCTACTTGACCTATTGCTTCAGCGGCGGTCAGGTCGAAATCTCGGATACGACTTACAGCAACACTTCAACCAATGCCGTTTACCTCAACTCTTGCAGTTCAGAGTTTGACACAGTCAGTTTTGAAAATATTGGCGGTGCCGCAATCAATGCCATCGACAGTGATCATGAATGGGACAAATTAACACTCAATAATGTGGGTGTTGAAAATTTTGCAAGTGCTGCAATCTCATTGAATGCATACAATGGTCCGTCATTGTTCAGCCTATCATCAAGTGTATTGACGAATGTGGGCAACGATGGGATTAGAATGTACAGCTTAAGCAGCAGCAATCCGATTACAGCATTTCTTGATGATTTGACCATTACAGATGTCGTCGATGATGGAATATACAGCTACGGAACAGTCGTACAACTTGCAAACAGTAGCATTTCGAATTCCAGCGGAGACGGAATAAACATTTCCGGAAACACATTTAGCCTAAACAATGCGACGGTTTCCGCTTCCTCAACTCATGGCATATCGTGCACCAATGCTGAACTTACAATGTCAAACCTTATTGTCGATCAATCAGGAATTAACGGACTCAATGCTTCCTATTGTACGATTGATTCGACTTCTATCGGTTTAAACAACAGCGGGACAAACGGTATGAACCTTAACTATAGTCCATTTACAGGTTCAGACACATCCATTAACGGAACCAACAGTGATGCCGTTATTGCGATTGACAGTGCGCTTTCTTTCAGCACAGGAAATATTTCCTCAGCTGGCGGTGATGGCATCGACCTGTCTGGACAAGGCTCGTCCATCACACTTGACCAGATGACCATATCAAATAGCGCCGGTACAGGGGTACGCATCAGCAATACTTCAGGAACCATTACCAACAACAACATTACCAACAGTCAAGAATATGCTTTTGTCTGCACAGATTCTGACTCTACATTTTGCAACAACAACATATTGATCGGCAATCTGCTTGGTGAACAAACAGGCTGTGATTTGTCCTGTGGTACAGAAGCCAATC
>JAYYJC010000415.1:0-3575 GCA_036146655.1 Myxococcota bacterium
AGTGCCGTCCTTGAGGTATCAGTTAAGTCCGATACCGAGTCTTAAAATTAATGCTTTGATTGCCTCTTCGAGAGGAGTGCCAAGCAACTCTTGCTCATAATAAGTACCCATTGTAGCTGAAGCGTCAAGCCCAACACCAGGGCCCATTCCAACTTTTAAAGCGCCATTTACCGTCCCTTGATGCGAACACCTAACCGTGGCCCGCTTTAGTTTGCAGCCGTTCATAAGACTCGGCGTAGACAATTTTGAAAGCTGACGATCTTGGTCTGGCGAACTCAGCATTTTTAAAAGTGAATTTAGGAACACTTCTGGATGGTTGAACACATGATTGACCTCTTTCCAAATGGCTTTCAATGTGGATTGTGAAATGACAATGTCAAGCATTAGTATGATTTGAGAGTTTATATTAACGCCCATTTTTTCTAGACCATTCTTGATGTCTGAGGTCATAATATCAGTACCAAATCCCTTGCTTAAAGTGCGTATTAATCCGATTCGCACACGCTCAGGCCACCGACAGGGCGTATTTGTGAAATCTGTGGGCAAGCGGTCATATTCGAGTTCAAATTGAGTTGATTTCTCGGGCGTTTGAACGGTATCTGGCTCAGGGTTCAAAGAGCTTAATATTGAAAATTGTGTCAATGATATTGTATCTCGACCTCTTTTGGGAACCCAAGTGCCTGTCACTTTGGCCCCAAGCTCCACAGTTTCATCTATGATTTTTTTGGGTATTCCCAGCTGATTGTAAATGAGGAATGCCAGCTCTGTAGAAAGACCATTGGCATGTGTTAGGCAGAGTTCAAATGCTTGGGTCCCATTGTTTTCAGGTTTATGCAGTGTGACTTCGAACATCGAACTGTTGTTCAGACCAAATGCCATCGCCAAATCAAAGGTCTGTGGGTTTTCAGATTTGTAAGAGGCCATTCCATTCAATCTACAACCCAACCCGTAGGTGACGGATTGTCTAAAGGATTTGTATTGACTTGGTGCAAATGGACTGAGAAGTTCTGCCAGCAAATTGGTTTTAAAGACACCATGAGCGACCATGAGTGGAAGCAGAAGCATTGGATTTCGGATGGGGAATTCAAAGACTTCAGTCATTGTTCCATTGATGGCGGCTTGTCCTTCGACTTCTGTCTCCCAATCCTTTCCAAAAAGATTTGATTTTCCGCCAAGTCTTCCAACTGTACCAATTGAGTCGCTGTGTCTGCTTTCAACTCGAAATCTATTTGTATCCATTCGTTGTGCTCGAAGTATTCCATTTGAACCGAGATAGAGTGCCTCAATATCAGCCGAAAGGAAGCCTTCAGCATAGTAGCCATGACCAACAGGGAACCACTGATCAAGCAGTGAATTGAACAGAGCGACAAATCGATTTGGGCATCTGGAGTCCAGTTCCAAAATGAATTTTTCCGGTAGATTGGGCCATGCATGGAGGAGGTCAGTGATATGCCATTGTTTCTCAGCATTGGTAGAGTCATTTTGATGTGAATTAGACAAGCACAGGGTCTCAATTTGATTTTGGTTTGAGATTGAAGTGGTGGGTATGTCCGATGATAAATCCTGCGTTTCTGCCTGTTGGGATTGCTGAAGCAGAGATTGCATGACGCTGTTATCAATTTGATTGACATAAGGTGGGCGTTGAACCTCATGCCCAGCCCATGAGTTCGGTAAGGTGTTACCTGAAGATGATTTGAAACTGTGCTGCATTCGAAACTCCTAAGTGATGCTGAGGAGCGTTATGCAATAAATGTTCCGATAATATTTTTGTATTAAATCAAGGGTTTAAGGTGCTGCTGTAACGAAATTGTCGAAAATACAGCCCCAAATGCCGAATTCTATCATCACACCGTCGAGAAACGAGTGTTTTATGTCGAATAGGAAAGGGAGAACTATTTGTATTCTGATTTTATCGACTAAATCGACCCGTTTTGCCTTTGTTCGTGGAGGCTGCTTTGGTATTCTTTGCTTCTGAGCTTCGAACATTCTGTGGATTTTTCGCAAAGCGCATGGCTTCTTCTTCGCTGATGAGTTCTTCGTCGACGAGATCTTTGAGTGCTCTGTCCATGGTGATCATTCCATAGCTTTTTGAGGCTTCCATTACCCCGTGTGCTTGGTGCATCTTATTGTCTCTAATCAGGTTTCGAATGGCTACTGTTCCAGTCATGACTTCAAATGCGGGTACTCGTCCTCGACTGTCTTTGAGCCGAATTAGCCGTTGTGACACGACGCCTAGTAAACTCGAGGCCAATTGAGCTCTCACCTGTTCTTGTTGGAATGCGGGGAATACATCCACAATCCGATCAATGGTCTGAATGGCATCATTTGTGTGGAGTGTGGCCAGTACAAGGTGACCTGTTTCGGCAGCGGTTAATGCGGCTGAAATCGTTTCTTGATCTCTCATCTCACCAACCAGTATTACATCTGGATCTTGCCGAAGAATGTATTTGAGTGCTGCCGAAAAGCTCTTTGTGTCTTCGTAAACTTCTCGCTGATCGATTGACGCCAGTAAGTCTTGGTGTGAGAACTCTATGGGGTCCTCAACGGTGATGATTCGACACCGTTGTGTTCTGTTGATTCGATCAATCATACAGGCTAAAGTAGTGGATTTCCCAGAGCCGGTTGGACCAACCACCATCAAAAGCCCATGTGGCTTGTCGACCAGTTGAAGAATGCTGGGCAGGATTCTCATTTGATCTGGATCTGGTATCTCAGAAGGAATGGCTCGAAGCGCTGCAGCCATGTGTCCTCGTTGAAAATAAGCATTGACTCTGAAGCGCCGTCCATCTCCGAGCGCCAGCGAAAAGTCAACCTCCCGCTCGAGTTCATAAATGCTTCGTTGTCGAGCATTCATGACTGAATTTAGCAATATTCGCATATCCGATGCACTTAACGGCCTTGTAGAAATGGGTTTGATCTCACCAACGGTTCGAATGATTGGTGGCCGCCCAACTGTCAGATGAAGGTCTGAACCATTGTTGTCCAAAGTGGCTCGTAGGAGTTTGCGAATGTCCGGTGCATCTTCTTTGGTTTTACCCTCTTCATTGGCATGAGACATGCTACCCGTTGACATACCTTGAAGCAGGAGCTGGAGTTCATCTGGGTTGGTTGAATACGCTTTAGCGGTGTCTTGTGAGATCAGATTTTGATTGACAAGGTTTAATAATGCGCCGTTGAAGGTCTGGATTTGACTGGTACGAGAGCCTCTCATCAGATCTTCTAAGTCACCATAACGCTGCTCTCTTAAGAGCTGAGCCACAGCAGGGGTATTGCGAAGCAGTTCGATTGCTGGGACTCGCCCTGAACCGTCAATTCTTGGGATGAGCCGTTGAGAGACAATGCCCTGTAGTGACAAAGACAAATCGATTGCCACTTGTGCATGTTGCTCTTCTGGGTAGAAACTCATGATTCTCTGTAGGGTTTGACTGGCGTCGATGGTGTGTACTGTAGAGAGAACCAAGTGCCCAGTTAGTGCAGCAGACATGGCAACATCGATGCTTTCACGGTCACGCATCTCGCCAATCATGATCACATCAGGACTTTGACGGACAACTCTGCGAAGTGCTTCATTGAAC
>JAYYJC010000416.1:0-10000 GCA_036146655.1 Myxococcota bacterium
CAGCACTTGGCGGAAAGCGGCAGTTCCGCCCTTTCGAAACGAGTCACTGGCGCCATTTCGGTACCATCGCATTGACAGCATTCATTTGTACACAGCCTGTAAATCACTGGCAGAAAAATACGGTATCACCATCATTGAAAGCAATGTAAGACACATCGCCCAGTCCGAACAGGGCTTAGTGGTCACACACGACCAAGGGTTTATCACCGCACAGCGGGTGTATGACAGCCGACCTCCTCAAAGAAGCACCACTGCCAAACTGCTGCAGTCTTTTTTGGGCCAGAAAATCAGATTAAAAGAGCCTCAATTTGATCCAGATTGCCTGACTTTAATGGACTTTTGGGTCCCGCAAAACTTTCATACCCAATTTGTCTATACGCTCCCTGACAGTGCAGATGTGGCCTTGGTCGAATTCACTCGCTTTGGAACCGAAGCCATCTCCCATCCCGATGCACGGGCCGCTCTTAAGGCGCATGTGACCGACAAATACGGCGAATACACCATTCTTGAAGAAGAATATGGGGTTATTCCCATGTCAACAGAGCCAATGACTTCGGAACCACTGCCAGGGGTCGTGCACATCGGTACCCGTGGCAATGCCGTCAAACCCAGTACGGGCTATGCATTTGAAACCATGTTTGAACATGCCAATGCGCTCTGCGAGTCCTTTGACAACCACCAACCCCCCATACAGCGGAAAGCCCGCTTTCAGTTTTACGATCGGTTGCTGGTCGACATGCTCGAACGGAACCCTACTCAGGGCAAATCCATATTCTTGAAGCTTTTTAAACATCAACCCGTTGCCAATGTCATGCGTTTTTTACATGAACGCACCAGCATGGTCGAAGAAGCCAAGATTTTTGCCCGACTGCCGTGGCCACCATTTTTGCTGGCTGCCTCTCGAGACATTCAGCGGCACTTTGGGCAAGTTCAACGCAGTTTGATTCTCATTGCCATAACACTGCTTTATCTTCTAACTGTGCCTGTTTTCCCCAGCATCGCCAATGGTGTTATGACGGCCTTTTTGTGCCTTGGGCTTATTCTTGTTGGTATTCCACATGGCGCCATCGACCACCGAGTGCTGGGTGAATCAGGACTGGCCCCTTGGAATCTTAAGTTTTTAGGGACCTACCTTGGCTTAATGGCTGGTATGGGCATGGTCTGGGTGGTGAGCCCCCCTATTGCGCTGACCCTATTTGTGCTGTTTTCAGCATGGCATTTTGGAGAAACTGAGTTTGAAGCCTGGCAAATTCCCAACAAGGGACTGGCATTCGGTTGGGGACTTCTGCTACTGGGTGCCATTATCGGTGCGCATTTAAATGAGGTTGTTCCACTGTTGGCCAATATGGAGATCCATCTCCCCACCGATATTGAGGCTTATGGTTGGGGCTTTGCCCTTTTGGCCATCGGCCTTGGCTCCACGGCGTCGGTAATTTACCGCTCTGGCGCATGGCTGGCCTCCAATGCACTCATTTTTGCGGGGCTGTGGACCCCATTGCCCATCAGCTTCGGACTGTATTTTGTGGGACAGCACAGCTGGACTGCCTGGCGAGAGTTAAAGCAAAGTCTCCCCACCAACGACACCCCGTTGTGGATCCATGCGGTGCCATTTAGCATTGGGGCAGTGGTCTTATTCTCAGTGGCGTTGCTTATGTTGCCATTCGACCAAATCGAAGTGCAAAGTCTGTTGGTCATCTTTGGGGCGTGCATCAGCTTTCCGCACATTCTGTGCATGACTCACTTTTACAAGCGCCGACTGATGCCAGCGGAAGTGACGAAACCTGAGGCAAAATCACTCCCTGAAAAAGTCCTGCCATTCACATCTCAGCAATGATGGCCTCGAAACTGTGCTCAGTGTAAACGGTCACTGCTAAACAAAGGAATGTTGGGCCTTCTGTTGCAATGTGAAGGTCAAATTGGGGTGATTCACATCGACTGTGGATTGTTAGCATACCAAATCGTCCCATTGATGACACCACCTAAGTGGGTCACGACCAATCACACGGATTGAGCCCTTAAGCTGCCCTAGCCATCCTGCAACAACTCATAATGCCGCTTCAGTTTGGCCACTGTGTCCTCTTGGGCAGCCCGCTCGGCGATGGTACAGACCACCACAGCCGTCACGGCGCGCTTGTCCAGATCTCGAAGCGCATGCATCAATGCATCCTGTTTGTATTGAAAGCCCGCACAGGCGATGCGCTGAGCGTTCAATGGAAAAGTGACTTCATCACGGTAAATCCGCTGCAAAAAGAGCTTGAGCTCTGCAGTGGTGAGTGTCGTCAGACCAACGGGCTTCATGAGTTTCTCCTCGTTCGATGGAGGCCATTAACACGGTTTAGCGCTTGGGGCGTGCACCGAGCGTCAGAGACAGGCTCATGGCAGCACCATCACGCAAAAAGTCCACTTCAACCGTGCGACCTGCACCCAACCGCTGCATGGTGGATGAGAGGTTTCCATTGTTGATGGGTTGTCGGTCGAATCGAAGCACAATGTCACCAGCTTGAAGTCCTGCCTGACCCGCAGGCCCATCTTCGCCCACCTGATTCAGCAGGAGCCCTTCGTCGTCACTAAGGGCGTATTTTTGACGGTCTTCAGTGGAAACATCAGCGGGATACACCCCCAAATAACCTGTTTGAGGCCGGGTGATCTCTGCCAACTGCTCGCTGCCAGCGTGCTGAAAGCGGATGGCGGTCGGGGTATCGACCTCAAGCTCGCTGAGGGCGGTCTGCATGGCGTCGACCTCTGTCGCTTCTCCAACCTGAAGAACCTGTGTGTTGATGAGCATGCCCAGTGATTCGGCATTCGAAAAGTCACTGACTTCAATCACAATAAGCCGACCATCTTGGACCTCCAGCTTAATGCCAAGCCACGGCAAATGATGTATGAAGCCGGGAGTATACAGACCTTCCACAATGGGCTCAATGGTGCCGTAACCGAGCCGGATAATTTTCTCCATGCGGCCATAATCCAACAGGTCGGCATGATCGCTGACCTGATGGTAGTCATCGTGCAGTCCTGTAAAAAAGAACAAAAAGGGGCGATTCTTTCGATAAAAGGAGTTGTGATCACTCGCCCCAAAGTATTCGTCTCCCGCCAACTCGGTTTCTATCTCCACCCGAGTATTGGCCATGTGAATGGCCTCAGCCAGACCAGAGGCATAGCCATCACCAATGATTTTAATGGCGTCCTCGCTGTTACGGCCAATCATGTCTAAATTGAGCATCATTTGTACTCGGTCCACCTCAAGCTGTTCAACAAAAGCTTTTGACCCCAAAAGCCCTTTTTCTTCAGCGGTAAAAGCGACAAAAATCATCTCTCTCAGACGGGTCGGCTTTTGGGCATAGGCTTCTGCAAGGACCAAGAGACCCGAGGTGCCAGAGGCATTGTCGTCTGCACCGTTGTAAATCGTATCGCCGTCACCTTCAAAGATTCCAAGATGGTCGTAGTGGGCGCCCACCACCACCCACTCTGGGGGCTCTGAGGTATCCACGGTGGCTGGAAGCCGGCCAACCACATTGTAAAGTTCAACCGCTTTTGGCTCTTTTTGGGTTGTGAGGCTAAGGACCACATTGAGGGTGGGCAAAGCCATGTCACTTGGGCGTTTGTCTTTACTGTGAAGTGATTTCTGAGCATCGGTCAAAAAATCTTGTCCGATAAATGTGTCCACAACCGACCGGCGCATTTGTAAGGCACAAAAGGGATTGTCAACGGCTTCGGCCGAAGCCTCTTCTCGTTCAAAAGACAACCGTAAACTTTCTCGCAAATCAGGCGCATCCCACTCGCCGAGCGGGTCGTTGACCACAATCATACCCTTTGCGCCATTCTTGACAGCGGTCTGTGCCTTGCTTCGAAAAGTCGAATAAGCCGTGGCCTCGGTACCCTCAAACGCACTTTCTGGATTGTCTGCATCTGGCTCTCGGCGCAGCACAAGCACCACCTTGTCCTGCACATCAAGATCAGCGTAATCATCCCACTCGTACTCAGGCGCCGTGATACCAAATCCCGCAAAAACAAGTTCAGCGGTCAAATCACACTCATCCGAAAAGTTAAAGGGAGACCAATCCGACGGATTTATGGGAGATTTGACCTTGTCTCTCACCAAGGCCAATGTGGACTGATCAGACCAACCACCCTGAAACATTTCAAAAGGCACTTTGTAGCGTTCTGATTCTCCGTCAAATGGCACCAGACCAACCCGTTGAAACTCAGCAGCAATGTAATCCGCTGCTTTGTCTAAACCCGGTTCAAGCGTGCCTCGACCTTCAAAGTCATCGGATGCCAAAATCGCTACATGTTTCTGAAGATTGGCCTGAGTCAAATATTCGAAGGCTTCAAACCGCATTGGTGAAGGGTCTTCGGATGTGGCACAGGATAAGAAGTACAAAAACATGACAGAACTCTAGAGATTTAGAGTCTTGAATATAGCCCAGTTTATCTGACTTGCTCGCTAAATCTCGGTCAAAAACAAGACATCCCCGCAAGCGGGGATGTCAGATTCTACAGATCAACTGTCAACTAGTTGCAGCCGCTGCATTCACCGGTCGGAACCCAATCTGTAAAGCTGTGCTCCCAGATGTCAATGCCATGAAGGTAAACCACAAGGGCTTCAACTTGGCTCATAGAGCCATCGGTTGCATTGACGGTCCCACTAAACAGGATGGTGGCTTGTCCAGGGTATTCGAAGTACATCGTGAAATCACCGGTGGTGGCATCACCAGTTATCGGTGCAGTCAGCTCCCCTGGTACACCATTTTCGCAATAATTGGTGAGTGCACCATCGGTATTGCTCAGGCTTTCTTGTCCCCAAAAGCACAGGGATGTGATGATGGGCGAACCCTCTGGCCGAGCATTGGAAGATTCATCAATGGTGCCATCTACATCATAAAGACCGGCAATGATGGGTGGGTTGTCACCGAAGTTCACATCAAAGCCGCCATCCTCAACCGCTTCTTCCACGGCTGGATTGTCCACAATTTCATCGGCTTTATCTGAACCCGTGTTGGTGCCGTTTTCAATGCCCGGATCTTCTTCAGCGGGGGGTTCAATGGGCTTGGTCTCCACATCGGTGAGGCAATAACTGGCATACACATCCGAACTGACATCCCAACATTGTTGCATCGAACCACAGGATTCAGCCGACAGACAGGTGATCTGACAATCTGAATATCCATAAAATGCACGTTCTTCCTGAACACAATTGGCCGCACAATCCACGGCCCCTACATCGGTGGGATTGGACAGATTACCGATGGCCAATTCAGGCGGTGTGACATCGCATTCTTCAACTTTTGAACAGATGTCCGCACACTCCATTAAGGTTTCGACATCGGTTTTGGTGGTACAGCCAGCCGCAAGAAAAACAACGGTGAGGCTCATGATTGATGATTTCATAGAATCTCCTTCAAAATAGGTCTATATGTTTCGCAGCATCATCGTAGCACAATTCGAAAACAACAACTCTTTTGATGCTATTATTAAATGGATTCAACCTCAATAATAGAACAGACACGCATGAAAAAAACCACAATTATCCTCTTCACCATTCCCCTCTGGCTTGTCAATCCCCTGTTTACAGGATGTGCTGAAGAAAATAAATATGAATTCGGCGAAGCCGAAATGCTTGATCTGCTCGACACACTTGAAAACCAAACTTGGATAACCACCATAAATGGCACTGACCACGAGCTTTTTTTAGATATGGAACAGTCCCCCGAAGAGCAGGCCGCCCTCATGCCATCCATTTTAGGGCTTGGAAGCGCCCATGCCTGTGAGGACCGAACATTTTTTGCGAGCGCAGAGGCCTGTATTCAATCAACCACACTGTACATTGAAGGCAGTGCTCAAGTGATCAATCTTGAAACTGAGGAAGTTCTTCATGAAAGTCTTCCATTAAACGGTTCGATATTGGTTCTGGGGTATACCCTGGACAATGCCGATATTAGGGTGACGCACGAGACGGGATTTATTATCTGGCACAGCAACGATGGAGAAAGCATCATAATGGATGGCGCCACATGGTAGCCACATTCAAAGGCGTTCAGCTGTCTTGATCAGTTCAGAAACACTTTGAAGATTTTCAATTTCACCAATGCACTCCCCATCTTCAAAACACAGCACGGTGGGCAAATGACGGATGCCGTATTCTTCGAGTAAGAATCCGGCATCTTCTGCATTGACCTGAACACAGGACATGCTCAACTCTGCCTCCTGCTTCAGAAGGTGCAGCAGTCTTTTACAGCCACCACAGCGTGGGGCCAAGAAAAGCACCAGCACCTTGCCAGCCGCTTGATCCAGATGCAGGTAAAAGTCCATGGGGTGCAGGACTGTGGGGGTCACCGCTATCCTCTAAGGCCAATGACCATTCGATCGAGAATTTCACGGTGAACCCCAAGGTCATTGACATAGGCGTCACGCGTCAACGAAAGCATCACAAGGCCGTGTGCCGTGGCCCACATGGCATGCGCCATTTCGTCTTCTTCAAAGTCAAAACTGGGGAAGACGGCATGCAGACCAGCAGCCTTAGACAACTGATGCTGAAAAATCTCTACCACCTGTCTGGCTCTCGGCGACAGTGGTCGCAGATACAAAAGTCGAAAATCATCTCGGTGAGTCAATGCATATTGAATGTAAGCCATGCCCAAATCCACAAGGACGGAGTGTGCTGCAGAATTTTCGAGGGCTTTGGACAACGCCGTAGCCATCTCACCTTCAATGTCTTCGCACACGGCATCCAAAATCTCCTCGATGCCACCTGGATAATACTCATACAAGGCTGCGGGACTGTAATCGATTCGCCGTGCAATGGCGCGCAATGACACCCGATCAAAGCCATTTTCGATCACAATTTTGCGAGCTGCGCGCAAAATTCTTTTAGATACTCTCAATCTTTTTTTGTCTTTTCGGCTGTTCATGCAACTACATTTTGAAGGGATTGAAGCAAATCTTCTGGACTAAACGGTGCCGTGAGCATTGGATAATCACTGGTGTTCTTTTTATTCTGTCTAGATTGAATCAACAAGATTTTGATGGGCGGCTTATCAATTTTCATCTGTAAAATCAACGGATCCACCTGTTCAATAAGGTCGGCATCCATCACAATGGCACATACAGAATCAGACTGGTTAAGCCCCTGTTTGAGCTCATCTGATTTTGAGATCCTCACAATTTCAAATCCGCCTTGGTGCAGTATTTTATCGGTGTCTGTGGTCCATTGCGATTGAGAATCCAACCACAGCACTTTCTGCAGCGGGGGTTGTTCTACAAGTGGAAAATGAAGTTCAAATGTGGTGCCCTGAAGTGGATTGGAATGGCACAAGACCCGACCACCACACCGATTGATTAAAGTTTGCACAGCACTCAGTCCAAGCCCCGTGCCCTGTTCACCTTTTGTGGTGTAAAAGGGATCAAAAATATGCTTTTGAAGCTCTGCTGGAATTCCCGAACCGGTGTCAGAGACTCGAAGGACGGCAGTGGCGATAAAATACTGGTCGGGATGCCAGCCATTGTCAATGGACAAATGTAAAAGGCCCCCTTCAGGCATGGCGTCTCGGGCATTCAGAAGCAAATTAAAGAGAACTCGGGTGTATGCTGCTCCTGACAAGGGGATTACCTGTCCCCCCTCCGGCAACTGCATCTGCAGTTCAATGCTGGAACTCAAACTGTTTTGGAGCAGATGGACAGCTCGTTTGGTTGTATAGACAATATCCGTCATTGCCTGTGTCTGTTTCTGCTGGCTGCGCTGAGCGGTAAATTGCTTAAAGATGGCGTTGGCATGTCGCCCCGCTTCAAGCGAGTGCTCCACATGCTCAAGAGCAGTGGCGTTTAATGGCTCTTGCTTGAGGAGTTGATGTTTTCCAATCATGATGGAAATGGCATTGTTTAGGTCGTGAAGTAGCTCTCGAATGGGCAACGACTGGTGAGACTCGTCTTTGTCTTGCTGATTCAAGGCCAAATGCGCATGTCTGAGACAGCGATCCAGAATCACCGCAGCGTGGCCTTCCCAACCGGTTTCAAGAAGAACTGAAAAAAATCCAAGTTCAAGAGCGGCATAATAGAGATCCGTGTTCGAGGCACAAACCACAATTCCACTGTGTCCACCATACTGAGCCAGAGACTCGAGTGATTGAGTGCTGCCACATTGATATAAGATGGGACAACGATTCGAAAAGATGCCTTCGGAACCCTCAGCAGGATGGCTTTCTAAATGACATCCGGGAAGTTGTGAAAATATCTGTCTGAAATGACGGCTTCCAACCAAATACCCCTGCATCGATGCTCAAAACCTCAAATTAGTGAAGAAAATGAACCCACAACATAGGGCAGCATTCGATAAAAATCAAGCCTCCTATGTGAAGAATGACAATCCGATACGATTTCGGCTATTTTAATTATGATGTGGATGATCTGTACCAGTGTTGTTCAATGGACCATGATGGCCCAAGCCTCCGAGCCTGTGATCATTCGGCTGGGCGGGGAAACCGTGTCTGCGGATGCACCCCCTCCCACCACTGCACAGACCCCCATTCAAACCATGAACATGAGTCTTCAAGACGCCGACATCCACCACGCCATCCGATTGATTTCTGATGTGGCCAACCTGAACTTTGTGATCGCAGACGGCGTTTCTGGGACCGTGACCGTGGAATTGACCGAAGTCCCATGGACAGACGCCCTCAATGCCATTCTCATGAGCAAAGGACTAATGGCAGTGCCAATCGGAGACATCGTCTTTGTTCAAGCCATCTCACCGTGATAGAATACGGGTGATTGTGACACCACGAGGGTGATATGTCTCTGACACCCATCATGAATCTTCCACCGATTGAAACCACTGAGAATCTCAGCTGGCTTCCTTCTGCTGAAACCCTTGCAGAGGCCATCGAGTCTGCTTCTCGGCGCTTTACACCTGAGATAAAAACTTATTTTGAGGGCCTAGGGGTCCCAGCGCAGAGCCTGTGTACCACTGTGTCGAGTACCCACATCAGTTTACTGGGCATGTCAAGCGGGGCCCACTTCAGTCATCACGAACTCAGGGGCCACATTCCATTGCCCAAGTCCTTGGCGCCCAATCAAAAAGTCTGGGAAGAAGACGGAACGGTCCCTGTTTGGACCGATGGCATTTTACATGCTCCCAAGTACTTTTCATTCTTTCTTGAAAGTGCGTTGCCCCCTTATCATCCAAATCACCGCATGAAATGGCGTGTTCATGAACTCTTGCACACTTGGGTTGGTTTTTTTTGGCACCCTCAACTCACACGGTTCGAAGCCTATGTGGGGGCCAGGCTAAGTGAACTGCTGCCAGTGGTGCACTGGTATGGCCTCGATGAAATTGATCGCCCTCGGTGTTCCAAGCACTTGGGACAAAAAATGTACCGCATGCTGTGCCCAGTATGTGAACAATTGGCCAAACCTGTCTGGACGCACGGTGCGTTCGACGCCCAAAAACGAGCGGCGGCACTTACCCATGCAGCACACGCCCTTGATCACTTTTCAAGTGAGTTTACGGCTTGTCTTGAAGAGATACAAACCGGGGAAGTGAATTCAACACCGCGACCCAATCTAGATGCGGCTTCAGACGCACAAGGCTATCTGATTGGACATTGGAATCGGCTCACATCATGGAGTTTTGGGAGCTGGGTCCTGCAATTTTGCGTAGATGGGGTCGATTATCACAGCACGCTTCCACAATTTGCGCAGCATGTGGCAGAGTGCTTCCGCCAAATGCTCATGGGCACATCCAATTATTCCCCAGCCGATGCGGCAAGACAACGGCTGCGGCAGTCTGTACTCGACATCGGTTACCGTGCCTACTGCGCCTTAGAGTGGCTTCAAGACGAAGATGCCGAGCGCACCATTTTGGGCTGTTTGGAAGATCTGGCGCACAGTGCACATGGTCTGTTGGACGGGACAGCAGACCCATCTGATGCGGAGATGGCCATTCAAATGCTGGATGCGGCCATGAGTGGATTAGAGGGCCTTCTGCCAGAGGGCGTGATCCAGC
>JAYYJC010000417.1:0-10704 GCA_036146655.1 Myxococcota bacterium
GTTATTTGGCGCACGGGCATGTCGCCATGTCCAGAGAAGAAGCCGGAGAGCGAGGATATGGCTTTGTGGTGGACGGCTTAAGAAATGGACTTCCCGACATGTTGGGTCAAATTGAAGGCTGGGAGACAGTTGTCAGTGACTTCATTGCCTCTCCTGCGTTTATGGAAGCAAAGGCTTTGCGCAGCCGATTTGCCACTTGGCTCAAAAACAACCCGGTTTTTCCACCTGAAATCTCGGTGGCAGTGCAAATTGAAGCCTGGCTTAGAGACATTCCACACACAGATGAAACCGCAGAGCTGTTCGCCAGCATGCCGAGCCAAGAAGACTGGGGAGACGGCACACTAAGGTGTCACAGCACGCTGCGGCGAGAGACATTTTCAGCAGCAGGAATCCAGCTCATATTTGGCTGGACGGTGGAAGAAGACCACCTACCAATCTGCTGTGTTTGGACAGATGGTGCACCACAGGTCTTTGTCGAAACCGAAGAAATGACGGCTGTATTTGCGGCGGTAAAGGCCGGAGAGAAGCCCATTCAAGACGACACCATCTTGGACTTGCTGGACATTGGTGCACTGGTTTGGCTGCCCAAACCCGGTGTTTGAAGATTTACTCTGATTCGAGGTACTGGCGACCCGCATCCGTGACCGTGGCTTCTTGAGCATCCCAATCAAACAGCAGCAGTTCTTCTCGCACCAGATCTTCCATCATATCGGAAAAGGCTTTGTGTCCGACAAAAAATCGGCGTTCTGAATGGTCATGAAGCGCACCCAATCCAATCGTCCCACCGGCTTCCAGTGTCTTTTTTAGAAGCCCACGGCGGGTGCGTTCTCGATGTCGGGCCACCTTGTCCTCGGAAAGGGGTGTGGCCGCTTGTGACGAAGAGGCTTTGGCCGGAGACGGCGCTGATGGCGGTGCTGGAGACGCAGTTGGCGATGTGGTTGGGGAAGCAGTCGCCGATGCGGGCGCAGGGCGCACGGGAGGAGGCGGCACTGATTTGGCAGGGGGTGGTGATGTCTGCGACCGTGGGGCTTCCTGAGATTGCCCCAGAAGGCCTTTGAGTCCTTTTTTGAGCCGTGAACGGATTCCCATGGCAATACTCACTGAAATAGTCGATGCCATTGGTTTAACCTGTTCTCAGATGGGATTACAGAATAATCGATCACAGCTGACAAAGCGGCAGGTACTGCACTCACCCACTGCTTCTTTGCCTTTTCTAATCGACACAACAACAATGCACATTTGAGATTTTCCAGACAAGGGTATCGTTGAACTCAACCGCCCATCAACGAATGGCATCTGAAATGCCAAACAAAATGGGGTACAGTACGGGTCTGAGACTGGAGTTCAAATGGAATTTATAAACTTTGATGTGTTCACTCCAACCAGTGCCGCAATTGGGGGTGCGATTATTGGAATAAGCGCCACACTCATGCTGCTTGGCAACGGAAAGGTTGCAGGAATTAGCGGCATTGTGGGTGGGATTTTAAAACCGATGGGGGGACAAAAGACCGATCGCTTGATATTTGTGAGCGGGCTTCTGGTCGGGGGCATCTTGCTTCGATTATTGGCCCCTGAAAGTTTTGACTTCACGGGTGGCCGGAGCACCGGTATGCTGGTGGCTGCTGGATTGCTTGTGGGTTACGGCACCCAAATGGGCTCAGGCTGTACCAGTGGTCATGGGGTCTGTGGGCTGTCTCGGTTGTCCATGCGTTCTTTGGTGGCCACCTTGTCTTTTATGGCCGTTGGGTTTGCAACAGCCACCACCATTGCACTGCTGGGAGGGTGAGATGAGCCGATTAGTGACCTTTTTGGCAGGAATCATTTTTGCGATTGGATTGGGCATCTCCGGCATGACCCAGCCTGCCAAAGTGATTGGATTCCTCGATTTGGTGAGCGGATGGGACCCCTCACTGGCCTTTGTGATGTGTGGAGCCATTGGCATCCACTGTGTGGCCTATCGGATTCAACCCAATTTTAAAAAGCCCCTGTATGAAGATGCTTTTCAGATCCCAAAACGCACAGATCTTCCACCTCAACTGTTTGTTGGATCTGCCCTTTTTGGGGCTGGCTGGGCAGTCGGTGGATTCTGTCCTGGTCCAGCTTTGGTTTCGGTGGTTTCATTGCACCCACAAGCCCTCACTTTTGTGGGAGCCATGCTCGCAGGAATGCTGGTCTACCAACTCATGCACAACCGTTTCGTCCCTGCGCACGCCTCACAGGCCAAGTGACTGAGCCATTCTCTGTTGAGTCATGTCCGCCCACTGGGGACGCAGTTCAAGCCCAGACACCACCCGCCCAAGGCGAATGGCGGCAGCAGGTGTCGAACCAGAGCCGGTAAATGGATCTAAAATACGATCCCCGGGCTGGGTGTAATAACGGATAAGAGGTTCAAGTACTCGAAAGGCTTTGTGATTGGGATGGCCACCCCATTTGGCCCCTTCCTTGTCGGAGTCGTAGCCTGAAATGTGGTGCCTTGGCGGAAGCTGAGAAAGATCGGTCAGTGGAGTCTTCGGCTGAACGCCAAATACTGGGGCAAACTCATAGATCCGAGCCAACTGTTCGTTGCCAGAGCCCTCTTTGCTCAACTTGGCCCATACATAATCCCCATGGTGGTGCAAACCCAGCTCGTCAGCCACATCGCGAATGGGCTTTCCGCCTAAAAAGTTGGTCCAGACCACAAATGTCCCATCATCAGTCAAGTGTTGTGCACAGAGCTGCATCCATCCTTTGGTAAAGCCGTAATACTCTTGTACATTCTCAAACCGTCGAACGGCCTCGTTGTAAATTTTGTGCCGTTTGGGATCGCGTTCTCGGCCATCTTTTCGACGCCGCTTCAGCAGACAATACGGCGGGTCCGCAAGGATTAGCCGAGCCTTTTCTCCGGCCATAACGGCCTGTATATCCGCCAAAGCCGTCGAATCTCCACAGAGATGTCGGCAGTCTTTTTGAGCAAACAAATGCGCTTCATTCACTGCGGAAAGCGCTCACAAACGCGGCGCGGCACGGCAAAATAAGTGGCCCCCGCATCCGTGGTTTCACGGATCTTGGTTTCGAAAGAGAAGGTGCCGTCGCCATTTCCAAACCACACATCAGTCTGGCTGCCGCCGGTCCACGGCTGGGCATTGCGGTACCCCACCAAGACATCGAGGACCCCGTCAAAATTGACATCAAATGTATAGGCCGATGTGCTCACACCAAAGTTCTCAGCCCCTGACTCAGCACCAGGGTTGACATCAAATGCTTCGACACACTGGGACAAATCTGTGTTGTAAGGACTTTGATTGGGATCGCCAGGGTAAAACCAAGCGGAACCCGCATCGCCGTCATCGTCCATCCCCGTCACGATGTCCCCCAAATTGTCGCCATCGAAATCGCCAAACAGAATCATATTGGATGGGGAAGCACCGCAAGAACCCGTGTTGTGGCTAAACAAACCTGGACTGGCCGGTTGAAATGTGCCATCGCCGTTGCCGTACACAATGGACACTGGAATGTTGGAGGAATTGCCACCATTGGCAATGGTCATCACGGCAAAATCACGGTGGCCATCGCTGTTGATGTCGACAGCCGTTCGTGAGTATCGAAAGTGCCACTGGCCGCCTGCAAAACCGGTCAGGTCCACCGCCTGTTTGGTCACAAAAGCACAATTGTCCGGATTGGTCAGATCAAAGGATGCAAAGCAATTGGCCGTTTCGATGAGACCGGTGTTCTCGTAATTGCGCATCATCACCGACTCGACATAGTTTGGCCGAAAAATCTCAGCCACCATCAAATCAATGATCTCATCGTTGTTGAAGTCTGCGGCCATCCCAAGCGGGTTTGTGGGCCATTCCCCCAAATACCGTTGATTAAACTCATCGGCCTTTTCTCGCCAAAACCACCACAGCTCTTTGGCATTGGTGTTGGAATTGGGATCTGGATCGGCCACTGCAATGAAGTCCATCTGACCATTGTTGTTAAAGTCTGCAATCATGAATGTTCGGTATCGGTAGTCGGGATTGTTCGCACCGCCATAGGGAAGGCCAATCTCAATGCTGGGCTGAAATGTGCCGTCTCGATTGGACAGCATGAGATCAATGGTTCCCAATTCATTGCGGAATAGGACAAACTCAGGCCATGGGTCTCTGGGGTACGGATCATCAATGTCGACAATGCCATCCTCATCGGTATCGGCAGAATCCGGATTGGAAATACCACAGTCGGCGCCATAAATCGCCTCTTCAGCGTTGGGTATTCCATCGCCGTCGTTGTCGTCAGTGCCATCGCAAATCCCATCTCCGTTGGTGTCGGCATACCCATTGGCATCTTCTGGACATTCGTCATCTGGATCACAAACACCATCCCCATCACTGTCGGTCACACCGTTGGCATCTTCGGGGCACGGATCTTCTTCATCACACAGACCATCGCCATCACTGTCGACATTGTTGCTCGAAGAGGGGCATGGATCTTCTTCATCACACAGGCCATCGCCATCGCTGTCGGTCCACATGGTGGAATCATCAGGACAGTCGTCGTCTGCATCGGGTACCCCATCCCCATCGCTGTCGACTGGAGCTGTGTCTTCAGTGTCCTCTGTGTCTTCGGTGTCCTCGGTATCCTCTGTGTCGTTGCTGTCAGCCGTATCACCGGCTGTGTCGATTTGTCCAAGAGGCTGCTTGGTGCTCAGCTCGCCACCACAGGCCACCAGCATCGACAGTATCATCCACTCTTTGCGCATCGTTGCTCTCTCTAGAAAGGAGGGTTGTGACCTTTATTGTGCACAGTCTGCAGGTCTTCTGGGCAGTTTTTTTTGGCAAGACACACAATTTTTAAATTCACCACCCAATCCCAATCATGGTTTTCAAGATTATCTGGATAAATTGACACGGAAAGTCCCCCAAATCCGATACTATGATTTTGATGCTTGCTCCATTGCTAACTCTGATGCTGACCACGGGCTGTACTGTGAACACCACCGACAGTGCGAGTACCGAAGTCGCTTGCACGGCCGCTGACCCCACGGATGTCACCTGGAACACCTGGGCCCAAGGTTTTTTTATGACCTGGTGCCAGGCCTGTCATTCGGCCACCGCAGAGAATCGACATGGCGCACCAGCGGGCACAGACTTTGACACAGAGAAATCTGTCATGGAGTGGCGAGAAAGGATCATCATACGGGTCCTTGAAGATCAAAGCATGCCACTCGGCGGTGGCCTGTCGAGCGATGATTTTGCACTGCTGCAGCGCTACTTTGACAATGTGAGCTGCCAATGAGTGTGCTGCTCTGGTTGGCCTGTCAAAGCCCTGAGGTCTACACCTTTACGGTTACGCGTCCCACTCGGCAAGCACCAGAAGACACAGGACCGCCCCCTGAAGAGCAGGTCAGCAGCGAGCTGCCTTCATCTGATCTGACCGCGGTCGACATCGAAAACCAAATCAACACCCTAATGGGCCTTGGTGTGGTTGAGCCAGTGCTTGCCAGAGACAACTACCTATGGCTCCAATCCCAAGGCGATCTCGTGTGTCCTGGGGACTCTCCATTTCAGCTGATGGGCATCATCGAGCCCTGCACCTCAGACTCAGGCTACACCTACTCCGGAATCACCATTATGCGGGGCGGCACAGGCCCGCTGGCCTTCCCCGACTCCTTTACACTTCTGGCAGACTGCTACATCATTGACCCCGAGGGCAACCGCTTTGTGGGGGCCGGAGAACTCAAATACCAAAGCTGGGGTGATGTGGCCACCGGCGGAATTGGAATCACCAGCGAAGGCATCTGGTCTTACCCCAATGCAGAAGGCTGGATTGGGGTTGACAACTCTGTCTGGCTGGATGCCATTGCGAGCTGGAGTGATGGGGGTTCAGAATGGTATGTCAAGCTGGACGGTGCCACTACCCTCAATGGCACAAGCGTCTATTACGACGAGGTCTATGTGAGTCACGATTGCCTTGGTGGCTGGGGCCTCATTCAGCTGAGAGGCGAGCACGGTTATTGGTATGACCTGCCCCTCAAAGGCGACTGCTCCGGCTGTGCAGAGGTGGGCTATGGCAGCACAACCCTTGGAGAAGCCTGTCTCAACACCGCAGAGCTGGGTCGGACCTTTTTTGACGCCTATCAACCTGAGCTTCCGGATTAGCACCTCATGTGGCCCTTAATCGCACTCCTTTCCTGCAAAAATGACACCCCGAATTCCGAGGACACCGCGCTCGACACCGTGACCATTCCCCTAGAAGGCCCACGGCTTCTAAGACGAATATCACTGGATCTGCTCGGTGTCCTGCCGCCGATAGACGCCCTCGATGCGGTTGAAGCCGATCCTTCGGCCATTCAACGCCATGCAGCCGAATGGCTGCAAGATCCCAGACTCGAAGACCGCATGGTCCACCTGCTCAACGAACGGTGGCACACGCGAATCGACCACTCTCCGGTCATTTTCTATGAAGAGTACAATGTCTTTGCCGACGACCCTGCAAACGAGTATCCCGTGGAACGCGCCATCATGGAAGAGCCACTGCGCCTCATCAGCAGTGTCGTGGTTGAAGATGAGCCTTGGGAGACCATTGTGCTCGCCGACTGGACCATGGCCAACGGCACCCTGGCCCAAATCTGGCCGATCACTGAGCCAAGCGGCAGTGGCTGGTCACGGGTCCAATGGACAGACGGCCGCCCAGCCGCAGGTGTTCTCGCCAGCACGGGCTTGTGGCGACGGTACTACAGCACAGTGTCCAACATGAACCGGCTGCGGGCCGCCGCCATCTCCAAGCTCCTGCTCTGCGAAGACTATACGGCTCGACAGATCACCTTTTCAGAGCTCGACACCACTGAAGAAAGCCTTGAAAACGCCATCCAGACCAATCCCTATTGCCTGGGTTGCCACGCCAGTCTCGATCCCATTGCAGCCGCCCTCTTTGGCTTCTATCCACTTCTACCTGAAAATGCGGACGAGGTGGACCACTATCATCCCGAGCGAGAGGCCATGGCCGAAAGCACCATGGGGGTCAGCCCGGCTTGGTTTGGCGATCCCCTGAACGGCCTAAACGAGCTCGGCCAGCACATTGCTGAAGATCCCCGCTTTGAGCGCTGCACCGTTGAAACCTGGAGCAATCTGCTCTGGAGAAGACCAGTCGACAACGATGACTTTGCCCAAATTGAAGCGCTGAGGCAAGGCTTTGCGGACAGCCAACACAGTCCCCACGCCCTGATACTTGCGCTCATTCAAACCCCAAGCTACACCGCCGCCGCCCTCAAACCCGAGGCCACAGACTCTCAAATCGAGTCCGAAAACACATTGCGCCTGCTCATGCCCGATCAGTACGCCAGCCTGCTGAAGGATCTCTCCGGCTTTGAATGGACCTACAACGGCTTTGAACAGCTCGACAATGACACCTATGGCCATCGAATCTTGGCTGGAGGCGTGGATGGATCCTATGTGCTGGAACCCCAAATCACCCCCACAGTCAGCCAGATCCTTGTTATTCAGCGGCTCTCAGAGGCAGCAGCCGGATGGATTGTTGAGAACGAGCTGGTCGATGGCAATGCGCGACGGGTCTTTACCGAAATCGAACTGTCCACCGCCAGCTCTGACAATGCCTTTGACCAACAGCTCAAAAGGCTGCACTGGCAATTCTTTGGAGAACGCGCCACGGCCGAGTGGATCGACGGCATCCGTGAACTCTGGGCGGTCGTGGAGGAAGACACGGATCCACAGGAAGCCTGGCAGGCGGTGCTGTCCGCCATTCTTCAAGACCCAAAGATGATGGGGTACTAGACAATGTTTCCGCTCAATCGACGACATTTCTTGGGCCTCGGGGCCGCTGGTCTGTGCATGCCGCAATCTGTGTTGGCCAGTGAGGGTTCGGATCGCCTCTTTTTATTGATTTTTGTGCGTGGGGGCTGGGATCCCACATTTGTCTTCACCAATCAAGCAGACAACCCCTTTGTCTACACCCCACCCTTCACCGAGCTGGCCACCAATGCGGCCATCCCCTACATGAACAGTGTACTCCGCCCCAGCGTCAACACCTTTTTCCGGAGCTACGGGGATCGAGTCTGCTTGGTTAACGGCATCGAGGTGGCCTCCCTCACCCACGACGCCTGCCGACGGATCATTTTCACGGGTCAAGCGGGAGCCGGAAAAGACGATTGGCCAGCCATCATAGGCGCCCATTCAGGATTTGATCTACCGGTCATGGTGGTCTCGGGCCCGTCATTTACCTCACAATATTCTCAAGCCGTCGTCCGAGCGGGTGAAGACGGTCAACTGGCCGGCTTGCTCGATGGCACGGCACTTGAAAAAAGCGATATTCCCCTCAATGGCCTGTCCGGCATTGGCAGCCACCGCGTCCAACAGTATCTTCAGCGTCGGGCTGAAGACCTGCAGAGTCTGTCAGGGGCAGGCCGCGAGCACCGGTTCATCAGTGACCTTCTGGGCTGCTATGCCCAGCGAGATGCCGCACTGACACTTGACGGATTTGAACTTGGCTCCGCCACAGGGTTTACCTCGGTCCCAACTCAGATCGAAGCCGCCATCAGCACCCTGACCAGTGGGATGTCGAAATGCTTGGTGATCGAGCACAACGGGCTCTACGAATCCGGCTGGGATCACCATTCCAACATTGACTCCCAAACCCATCACTTTGATTTGCTCTTCAATGACTTGAACTGGCTGATGGGCCGGCTGTCGACATGGGGACTGGAAGATCGGCTGACGGTTTGTGTGTTTTCAGAGATGGGCCGAGCCCCTCAGCTCAACCCGATCAGCGGAAAAGACCACTGGACCTTTACCTCGGCGATGTTCATGGGGGCTGGTGTTCGAGGCGGTCAGGTGATTGGTGGCTATGACGCAGGGCTTGTCGGACAACGGGTCGACCCATTTGATGGGGGTCTGGATCCCAATGGCACCGCCCTGAGCTCATTGCATTTTGGTGCCACTTTGTTGGCCTTATCCGGAATAGATCCCGAAGAATATTTGCCAGGGATCAGCCCGATATATGCGGCAATAAACAACAGCTGATTTATTTTTTGATCAAAAAAAACACAATAACCATTGACTAATTTTTGAGGGTGTTGAACTATTAACCATGGCCGGTAGAGATGTGGTCTCCTTTTCACAACAACATATCTACAGTCCACGCTGACCTTGCGTCGTCATCCACTACGAAGCAAAACTAACCCTACATTGGAGTGCATACAATGCCTACAGAAGAACTCTTTGGTTCATACCATTTCCTCCTTGAGATTCAAGGTGTCATTAGTGACAGTAAAGTCATTGTCGGTGGTTTCAAGTCTGTTTCCGGGATGGATTCAGAAACCGAAATCGTCGAGTTTAAGCAAGGTAACGACATGGTCGTTCGTAAGAAGCCAGGCCGTACCACCTACGCAAACATTATCCTAGAGCGTGGATACACCGCAACAGACGATCTCTGGAACTGGAGAAAGAACATTGAAGACGGTCGCATTGACCGCCGCGCTGGTTCAGTCATCGTCCTCGACCAAGACGGTACCACCGAAGTTGCCCGCTACAACTTCTACGAAGCATGGCCATGCAAGTGGAATGTACCAGAGCTTGACTCTGATTCATCCTCAATGGCCATCGAGAAAATCGAGCTTGCCGTAGAGAAAGTAGAACGCGCATAATCGCCCCCTTTTCTACCCCAAACGCCTCGCACCATGCGGGGCGTTTATTATTTTTCTCACGGGCGTCCAATTTGAATTACCCTAATGCCCATGACACTTGGACTCAGCATTCCATTTTACAACGAGGCAGCCGTCATCCCCCAGAGTCTCACAGCCTTGGCGGATGCGTTGTCTGCTTTGCCGCACAAATCGGTGGTGGTGCTGGTCAACAACGGCAGTACTGACGCCACAGGAGAACGGCTCGCCGAATGGTGTGAGCGGTACCCGACACGGTTCACACTCTGCGACCTCCCCCACAATCAAGGCTATGGTGGAGGCATATTGGCAGGCCTCAGAATTCTTGAGGCAAAGGAGGTCGACTGGATTGGCTGGATGTGGGGAGACAATCAAATCGATCCACAAATATTGACCCCTCTGTGTGGAGCATTGGTGGACGGGGCAGACCTGGCCAAGGCCAACCGCATTGACCGTCAAGACGGCTGGCAGCGGCTGGCGGTCACACGGGCCTACCACCACCTGATGAAGTGGAAGGGGTATTCGATGGCCGACATCAACGGCTGCCCCAAAATCATGACTCGAGCCCTGTATGAACACATCCAACCCACTGCACACAATTGGTTTTTGGACCCGGAGGTGATGATTGCCGCACAGACACTTGGCGCAGCCGTCCACAACGAAGAGACGGTGATGCGGCCGAGACTGGGGGGAGAATCGAAGATCAAGGCAACGACGCTGA
This sequence comes from Myxococcota bacterium, assembly GCA_036146655.1. Taxonomy (GTDB): domain Bacteria; phylum Myxococcota_A; class UBA796; order UBA796; family UBA796; genus JAYYJC01. The sequence goes on from JAYYJC010000417.1 coordinate 10,356, forward strand.
TTGAATTTCTGGGCTATGTGCGAGGGTTGTGATTAGGGGGCTCGGAAGTACCAGCACCGAGGGGTTTCACTCAGATGTACAGGCTACGAAATACTCGTTGCATGAACCATAGCCGTAAGCATGGGAGCTCTTATCATGACACCCCCATGAGTTACCACCCTGATTTGGGTATTGTGATTGATAGCCGCTGTTTCCATTACTTACATTGCCAAAAACATCATTGACTGCGCCGAAAGTCATGGTTTGACCATGCCACTGGCTATGCTACAACAGACGCTCCAATAGAGGTTTGATATACCCACCAGACATTGATCCTGAGACTTTGAAGCATAGTTTTTAAAGTAAGAAA
>JAYYJC010000418.1:0-6268 GCA_036146655.1 Myxococcota bacterium
AGAACAGAAACAGAATCAGTTCCGACCTTCCCGGAAGTATCGGTCGTTGTCAAGGTAATGAGATGTGTTCCTTCGCTTAAGTAGCCAGTCCCTTGTATCAGCCCATTTGAATCCGCCTCAGAGTCAACCCCCAAATCGCCATCGATGTCAGATGTCCATGCGCTGCTCAGAAGTTCGGGACTGTCTTCCGTGTCTGAAACCAAGCCCTCAAAAGTCACTGCAACATCGCTGAAGAGCGGATCATTGGTTTGCGGCGCTTGTATTTCGACTTCAGGTGCACCTGTGGGGCTCACATCAAATGTGATTGTGTCCGATCCAGCCGCATTTTGGGGGTCTCGCACTTCAAGGGTGACGCTGCCTTCTGTGCTCATGGTGATGTCACAAGATGTGGAGCCATCTGCAGCGGCAGTGCTGTTGCAGATCTCATCTGGTCCAAGATACCAGATCACATTGAGGTTTAGGGGGTCATTGTCTGGATCAGACACTGAGCCCCTTAAGAGTTCATTGTAGCCTTCTTGGGCCGAGGCGCCGTCTTCATGTGAGGTAATCTCAGCAATTGGAGGTGCATTCTTAGCGACAACGCTCTGTTCAGAGCACGAAAATGACAACAGCATCCACATATGGGTTTCTCCTTCAGCTTACCAAAAGCATAGCAGAAGCAAATCCGATTTGGGGCCGATTATCGGATCCAGAGCAATTGTGAGATTTCAAATATGCCTTGAGAGCATAATGGGTCCGCATTGCTTACCGAGCGGTAGGGTGGGCAAACCGTGGAATAGGCACCCCAATTTTGATCATTGTGGTTTTCTGCGCCATTGTGATTGGCATTGATCCGCTGGCCCCACCGTGCGCCCCCATTCCAGTCACAGGATGCGCCGCCACCAACATCGGCCACGCCAAGATAGTCCAGCTGATTGAAACCAAATCGCTGAAACTGACTGCAGCCCCATGACTGATTTAGTGGGTTTGCCATGTTGTTGAAGTAGGCTTGCAGACCATTGTTGATTGGAATGCCCGAACCGCTAAAAAGTTCAAGTGCGCTTGAGTAGTTGCTATTAAACTGATGCGTGAAATCAAGGGAAAGGGCCGCAATGTCTGAGGTTCTAATTTCAGTAAAGGCGACACTATTAAATGCAGGATATTTTGCAAGGCCTGTCCCCGTAAGTTGAAAATCAGTGGGGTTTTGGGTATTGTCACTTGTCCAGATGGGATCGTCGTATTCAAAATTGTCATTGACGGCCTTTAGAATAAGGGTCCATCCGCCTCCATCGGTATTCATGTCGCAATAGGCTTCGAAAGCACCTGTCCCATCTGGATCAAGCCAGTAAATCCCATTGCCTTGCGCATACCCAGAGTTTTCAATCCACTTGCAGCTCAAGGCAGCACAGGAAGCCGATGAACCATCAGGTGTATAAACAGTGGGATCATTGTCGTCACAGTCTTGCATCGCATTGTAGCCATCGTTGTCGTCGTCTTGAAAAGGGCAAGATTCGACCCAAGTTGGATTGCCTTCAAATGTGGCATCTATTCCTGATGTGGTTTCAAGTGCGATTTGGCCAATGCCTTCATTAATCGGCCAATGGCCAACCAATCCAAAGAGGGTGCTGTCAAAATCAACGGTGGACAGTTGTGTGATCTCACCGCTAGACAGCGCCCTTGCCCATACACCGACATGCCGAATGCGGCCCATAAAATCAAAGTGGGGTCCACCAATACCATTGGGATCAAGCAATCCAATTTGATAGCGGTTGTGGTCGTAATCAAGGCCATCAAAATTAATGGGGGCAATCGGAATCGTATTGTCTTCGAAGATCATTTGACCATTGACATACAAGGAGATCACATTGCTTGAGCGGACGCCAGCAACATGGACCCATTGATCGGTGGGTAGGGGGATGCCACTTTGCCACCACATGTTGCTTTGGGTGCCTGTACCAACAAATATTGTGAGTTGTCCTTCCTGAACTCTGAGACCATATCCAGAGTTGCGAGGGCCGTCGCTTGAATTCGTCGACTCCCCATCAAAGATGGCCATGCCACTTTGGTTGTAGGCCGAATCTAAGTAAATCCAAGCACCAATGCTGAAGTTTGTGGTGATTCCCAATAGGTTGTCTTGCTCAGCAATTCGTAAGCCATCGTCTGAACCGTCTAATTCAAGGCTGCTGCAGTCGGAGCGAATATCAACAGAATGAGAAGCCGTTATGCCATTGTCGAAGCCATCGTTTGGCGTCACTGTACAGGTCCAAGTTTCGCCAGCCAGTGTAAGACCAGCAGAAATGACATCAGAGGCATATGATGTCATCTGACCGTCGACTGTCCAGCCGTAGGAATAGCTTACAGCGTCATTGTCAACATCAGTGCTGTCAACAATGACGCTGCATACCATGTCATCTAGTCCTTCTATGGGATCTTCTGGACTGATTTCAATGGACGGAGCCGAAGGGGGACTGTTGGCTACCGTAAGGTTGGTTCCCAAACTTGGGCCATCACCGATGCCATCGTTGGGCGTTACTGATAACGCAACCAAATCTCCCCGTTGAAAAAATGCATTGCTCAAGGTGTGGCTTGTACTGTGCGATATCCCATTGACCGTCCAATCATAGCTTAGTGTCACTGGCTGATTGTCCAGATCTTCAGACACTGTGATTGCCAACAGGCTATCAGCGGTTGTGGCAGGGTCTGGAGTGATCTCAAGACTTAAAACCGTGGGTAAGCTGTTGATAACAACAACACCGGCGCTGTCACTGTCCAAGCCACCATCTCCGTCATCGACAGTGACAGTGCAGTTGATGCTGTCACCCGGCTGAACCAGAGAGGGTGACAAGTTGAGGCTTGCACCCGTACCAAGTACCGCCCCATTGGAGTCAAACCATTCATAGGTTGAGTTTAGGGAGTCTCCATCTGCATCTGTTGCCGCTGCTGCACAAGCCAGAACGCTTGATGTGCTAACACCTGAAGAAGGTGCAATGTTGATGGTGGCAATAACTGGCGGACTATTCTGGATCGTGGTCGATAGACTGGAACTTGGACTGTTTCCATAGCCGTCCAACATGGTTACGATTGCAGTCCAAAGTTCTCCTTTACTGGTGGCGCTTGCTGGGATGGTGTCTGTGGTAAATGAGGTACTTTGGCCTTCTTGGAGCCACTGGTAATTGGCGGTCAGTACTTGGCCTTCAGGGTCAATGCTTCCAGCAGCAAGTACTTGGAGGGAGTCGCTGGTATAAACGGGGGTAGGTGAAAAAGAGAGACTAGGTGCGGTCGGAAGTCCATTGACGGTGATGAGTAGGCTTTGACTGTGCTCAAGGCCATCGGTATCGAGTGCAGTAAAGACCAATTCGTGATCTCCAATGCTCCAATTGTTGAGGCTCAGGCTACTGTAGCCCTGACTGTCTGGCTGAGTGACGACGAGTTCTCCTTCAATGGAGTCTGTGGCTGTCAGTGTTAGGCTGCTGGGTGGATCCTCTGGATCAGTGATTTGTAGCTCAACGGTGATGCTGCTGTTTTCGTTGACGACCGTCCCTTGTGGGGGGGCTAAAATAGCGATTTGAGGCGGAGAAGAGACCGTTATTTCTGTGTTTTGAATGCAGCTGAGGCCGCGTTCGTCCTCGACTCTGAGATTCAGTTGATGTGTGCCAGCCGACTGAATCGTCACCTCGCATTTCTGGGCCCCTGTGCTTTCTGCACTGTCTGAGCACAGTTCACCGTCAAGATCTGAACTCCACACAATGCTCAAGTTTTCAGGACCGACGTCGGCATCGTCGACTTGTGATTCGAGCGTGATGCTTTCCCCTAGGATACCCATAGAACTGTCTATTGGACTGACGATGCTGCATGTTGGAGGGGTATTTGGAGGTCCCACAGTGATGGTGGCAGTGGTTTGGCTGGTTTTTATGCTGCTGTCGGTAACCCGAAGAGTCACTCCATGATTGCCTTCGCTCAGGTTGGTGAAGTCCGCATAATTACCACTGCTATCGGCGGTAGTGCTGATCGACAATGCGCCATCAATGGTACTCTCCCATTCGATAACCAAACTGTCAGGACTGTCCTCTGCATCCGATACTGTTGCCGCAAATGGGATTAGTTCGTCACTGTAGTAGCGTGTTTCGGAGATCGGTTCTAGGATTGTCCCAAATGGGGCTTCTGATGGGATGACAGCCAGTTCAATTGAGTCTTCTCCAGAGGCATTTTGAGGGTCATACACCGTGGCTCTAATCTCAAGTGGTCCCTCTGGTATGGTCACTGCACAAATGCTCTGGTTGTTGATTGCCAATGCCCTTGGACACATGACGGTTCCGTTGATGTGCCATTCCACTTCAAGTTCGTCTATGGCATGATTCGAATCTGCAGGAGCTGCGATAAAGTCCACGGTTTGACCTTCGATTAAAACATCTTCGGCTTGGTGAGATGTGATGTCCACTGTGGGTGGGTCGTTGAAGGTCTTTATGGTGGTGTCGTTTCGGCAGGCGAATAAGCTGAAAAGCGCAATCATGGTGTCACCAGTGGTATATGAAAATGAACCGATCCAATTAAAGCCATCTACGCAGTGATATTTTACGGACTTAAAGAGTTGGTTATGTGAAATGTTCTGTAATTACATCAAATTATAGCAGTACTGTGTCAGGAGATAAATATGATAGGCGTACTTTTTCTTTTCTTCACCGCATGTAACGACAAACCTGAATGCGAAGAAGCGGCATTTGAAGGAACGCCATTTTTTGAAATGGAAGGGGCCAATGGGGGTTTCTCTGGTAATGTGACATGGTCACGCACAATTGAGGATGGCCTTGTGCTTGAGTTTGGTTATGAGACAGCAGATGGTTTGATTTACATGGGCGCAGTTGGCGACAATCTCTTTGATCAACCCAAAACATGCGGAAATTCCATTGCATATACCATCAGTGGGGTTGAGTCAGGCGAATACACTGTCTTGGTTCGGATTCAGGAGTCCATTTCTGGGAGTGATACCGGTGAGACAGTCTATCTTGCTGAGGGGAGATCTGATTTGGTCACTCTCGAAGGCTCGGTGGTGAGTGGGGTCGATGTGGAGCTTGAGGAAATCCCCTAAAGGCAAAAAAGACCCACCGAAAAGGTGAGTCTTTTGGACATCTTCTTGAGTTTTATTCTCGGCTTGGATCGGCTACACGGCCCATGAAGAGGATATTACCAGAAAGATCATCTTGGATTGTAAACATAAATGCACGGTCAATGAAGATGGAGTAGTCGACTTCTGCCGATGCGTCCATCACAGCAACACCTGTTGCGGCTGCAGCTTCTGTGCCAGCTTCATCGACTTTAATCCAGGCTTCGTGTACGACGGTTGACACAAACAGTCCGCCTATTCCGTTGATGCCACTGAGGTCTGCTAAGTTCGGATCAAACAATGAGTTCATTCCCAGTTTGATCAATGGGTCATTCAGAATGATCTTGCTTTTAAGTTCAAACTTTGGGAAATAAACCATCTTATCTCCTTCGGTTTGCAGCGCTCTAAGATCGGTCATTTCCTCTGCACCAAGCGTTTCTTCTATCTCGATGAGAGAGTGACCATCTCGCGGAATGTAGACGGTCATACTGAGTTCATCGCCTTCATATTGAAATGTCGCCATGGTTATTTGTTCATTTTGATATGAGCGAATCGGCATTTCTTCAGCGACCATCATGTCGGTTTCGATAACTTCACCCGCTTCAGTGATAAATGGCATGGGGCGAGTCTTGTCTGGATCAAATGTGTATTTCCATGGGGCGTTCATGTAAATGGCATTCGCAAGGACCAATTTGGTGTCGCTGGTGATGGTATTCACTGGAAAGAGCTCTGGAATGTGATCCATGGTTTGATCGGAGACCCATTGATTGACCACTTGCCGTCCTGCTTCTGGATCTGATGCAAAGTCGACTTCTTGAAGCGGTGCACCATAGATGCTTTCAGTAGATTGAAGATAATCCTCTAAGATATCGTAGCCTGTTTGTCCGAAAACCCGGTTTGCGATTGCCAGTTGATAATCACAGCGATCAGGCTGGTGGAGTTCTTGTGTCAGGAGTCCTTTTCCAGCATGCCAGGTCATTTCATCGCTCATGTAGAGCGTGCTCTGTATCTCCTCGTCGCTGGTCCCGTTTGCACCAAGATGTAACAGTCCGAGTGCAGAGGTAATGCTGAACGGGGAAATGAACAAGTTGCTGTTTTCCTCTTGAACAGCATCTTTGATGTCAATTGCAAACAGAGCATCTGATTGAGCGGCTGAGAGAATGTCTGAATCAGATATATCAGAACGGC
>JAYYJC010000419.1:0-3761 GCA_036146655.1 Myxococcota bacterium
CCATTGGGTGAGGAGAGTTGTGATAACCAGGGTTTATACCACCCCATGCTTTACCCACAACCTCGTCTAAATAGTAAGCCTCGTCCATAAGTAAGGGCGCCAACATGACACCTGCACCAGCTCTCACTCCAATACCAATGCGGCGACTGGGATAGTAAGAGTATTCCCCAACAGCGATGAAGCTCGATGTTCTGGTATCTCCTTGGACAAATGGTCCACCAACTGCAGCCTGCTCTTCGTAGTATGCGCCGTTGTGTATTCCTTGAACATAAGAGACTTCCCATGCGGCAGACATGGTCTCTCTGTCAATAAAGTCTTGCCCAAAGGACAGGTTGATCGTGGCACCAGGCTTTAGTGCACCTGAAAAAGAACCGATGTATAGACCGGCTCCGGCACCTGATTTGCTGTAAAACCCGCGGTAGATTTCACGAACATTGCTGTCAAATGTGACTTCTCTGTTTTTTCGGACTTTCTTTTCGTCTGAGTCCAGATCATCGAAGTCTTGAGCGGAGGCAACACCCATAAGAGATGTGAAACCAAACCAAATAAGCTGCGTCATATTAATACCCTTACACACAGATGAGCAGGCGTGTGCCTGCTCGGTTTATAACTGATTGAGATTGCTTTGACTATTCTTGCATCATCCTGGAGCGAAGATGAAGGGATAAGAGACAATCACGATACCGCCACCTTTGGGTTCTGGAAACTTGAACTGCATAAATCGACCAGCGATGCAGGATTCAACTTTTTTGTTCCCCATGCTTGAACTTTTGATGTTTGCTTTTGATACAGAACCATCTTTTGCGATGGTGAACTTCACAACAATTTTTCCACCCAAGGATGGATTCTTGGTGAGTTCTCGCTGATAGCAGTAGCGTATCTGGTTCATGTTGCGCTTAATCACGGCATCGATAAGACTCTTGTCAAGTGCACCCATGATGATGGGTTGACCACCAATCTTTGAAAGGCCACGAGAACTTTTCTTTCCATATGAGCCAGCACCCGAACCGTAACCGCTTGAACCACGGCCTGACCCTTTGTTGCCCATGCCACCGAGCCCGTTTGCGGTTCCACCGCCACCAAGACCGGATCCTCTTGAGCCCAGGCCACCTGCACCCATCTGGACACCTTTGGCGCCTAAGAGACCACCAACACCACCTTCTAGCGAGGCATCTAGAGCAGCTGCGCCCATTCCTTCTAGGGAACCTTCATCGGCAGCGGCACCGAACATTTCACCAAATGCAGCATCTACAATTTCTTTGTCTCGCTGCTTTTTATCGATCTCAATTTTATCGCCTTTGGCTTCTTTCATGACGGCGTCTTCTTTACCAACTTTACCTTCGTCATCTTTGGCTTTTGCACCTTCTCCCGCATCCTCATTGGCGTCTGGTAGCTCTTCTTCAGGCTCAGGAGGCTCTTCAAGTAGCATTTGTGCAAACCGTTCTTCCATTTGGTTAACATCATTTTCAGGTACAATGATCCCCGAACTGAGTAGGAAGATTGACCCACCAAAGAAGGCACTCATCAGAAAGAGCAATGCCAAGAAGGGGTAACTGATGTTAAATCCAGTGCCAGCAGCGACTTGTTTTGGGGCTGGAACGATGTGCGCATAATAAGTTGGCCCACCAGTTTCAATCATGATTCGGCTGTCTTCATTGAGCACAAACTGCAAGCCGTGAGGTCCCTGCTTAAGGTCTCCATTTTCTAAAAGCTTGCCAAATGCAATGTTTTCAGAGCCGTTGTCTACAAAACCTTGCCAGTCTGTAGCAATGTTACAGACGAAACCATCTGCACTGCTTTCAAAGAGTGGGAAGTCATTGGATGTTCCGATGTCTGGTCCGTGGAAATCCACAAGGTATTCTTCTTTGGAAATGGTGAAGGGATACATCATCCAAGAGAACCGAGCAAATGATTTGGGAATCCAAGCCACCGGTTTACCCGCAAAGCGCATTCTGAAACGGCTACTTGAACCTATGCTTATCCGAGGGGTGCCTTTGGTAAAGGTTTTGTGACCGAGAACGGCACGGTCGTAAATTTGGAAAACTTGCAGTACTTTGGGCTTCGATGCGTCAGTACCAGTTTGTACATCAGCAGTGTTTGCACGGTTGACAAACTGATAGACATCCTCTTCTACACCCTCAAAAGGGTCAACTTCATCGTCGTATATTTCGTTCATTGCTGCTCCGAGCGCACCAGCACCAGCCATCGCTGGAATTGGAGGGGCTTGTTGTAAATTGGGTTTATTAAGTTCATCTACCTGTGTGGACTCTTCAACGGCAAAACCAAGGTCTGCGATGGTCACTTGCAGGCTGTATGTACCGATCTCGATAATGGATCCTGAATGCAATGGTGTTGCCTTCATCACCGCTTCACCATTACAGATGATAGAACCATCCGATTTGGGGGGGATGAGTGAGACATTACCGTCTCTGACATCAATGAGTGCATGGATGTCACGCACGGCAGGATCGTTTGAAAGTGGTAGGATGGCATCTTTGCCAGAACCGATCGAAAGTGAGTCGGTGTTATTGTATTCGTACCGTGTCAACTTATTGCCATTGACATACACATCGAATGATAATTTTAATTTGGTACTCACAATTCGGATCCTACGGCGTTATCAAGTGTGATTGCCTGAGATAGATGAGGATAGGGGTTATTTGATGTCGTTGACAGACTGAGACATCTCTTCGTTGAAGTCGTAACGCAACTTAATGAGAGGGTTAAAGACAGCCGTGGTGCGTTCTGTGGTCAAAATGCCTTCAGGCTTGACGAGTTCACCATTGACATCAACACTTTCGAAGTCAATTTCGGTTCGTTCTTGGTACTTAATTACAGGTTCGCTGTCTTCTGCATAGGCTGTGCTGGCTAGACCTAATACCAGCATGCTAATTATCCACTTGTGCATGATACATTCTCCAATGAATGAGTGCTATTTAAGTATAAACAAGTCGTTGGTAACTTGAAGTCAAATCTTCGTGAGATTCTTTAACTTTTGACAGCAACGCCTTTGTTTGGTTCCCAATAAGTTTAAATTTTATTCTGATGGTGCTTCTTCTTCAGGTGCGGCCTCTTCAGTCGGTGCACTTTCACCCTCCGGTGCACCACCAGATACTCCGCATGGTGATTTTACAGCATCAAGCATGGATTGAGCTTCTTCGATGAAGGCGGTCATGTCACCAGCCATTTCAATGTCTTGTTCATCCACAACCATTTGTGCTTGTTCTCCGTACATACCGGCCATTTCAACTGAATCGGCGGCATCAGCGCAGCTTGACAGTGCGGAGATATCCTGTTGAAGTGTCGCAAGTGCCCCTTTAAGCTTGTCAAATGCTTCCTTTTGACGCTTTTGACGCTCTTCTTCTTGGCGCTTGAGTTCTTCTTCCTTTTGTCTTCTTTCTTCTTCGATGCGAATTGACTCTTGGATTTGAGCAACGCGTTCCATGGCTTCGGTATCATCCGGGTTTTTATTGATCCACAGTTGAATATACTCTTCGGCCTTTTTAAACTCTTTGGTGTATTTCTCGTAGAGTGTTGACGCATTGAAGTAGACTTCCCTTGGAGGATTGTCAGACTTCAACAACTCGTCATAAAGCTTGGCTGCCGCTTTATAGTCGAGGAGCCCACGAAGGGCAATCGCCAAACCAAGTTTGGCGTCATTGTTTGTGGGATCCTTTTGAAGTGCAGCATCAAATCGGGCTTGAGCCAATGCAAAATCCCCAGAGTTAAGTGCGATGTAGCCTAAGTTGAGATTTGCAGAC
>JAYYJC010000420.1:0-2575 GCA_036146655.1 Myxococcota bacterium
GATAGGGGCCTTTCCCATAAGAATCAAGTTCATCTTGAAGTCGGGGTAGTTCAGTCATTGCAGTAGACTGGATGAGCTTGATTTTGTCTTTGGTGAATGCGAGTACTCTGGTGGTATCAATGGATTTGTACACAAACTCTCGAAAGAGAAGTGCCTCCTGACTAAGGCCAGACCCCTTGCTTTTGTATCCAAGCTTTTTACACATTTTACCAAAGCGCAAATAGACCGCAGCTTCAAAATCTTCAATGTCAAACATTTTAAAGTGGCTGTTTAGTCTGTCAACAGTGTCTTGTATGGCATCTTCAAGTTCATAAGTTAGTTCTGGATTAAACGCATTGTAATTGGGCAAAATACGGTGCATTGACTTTCCTCTGGTGGTGAAACAGGGGTAAATGGGGTTGGATCGTGTCTGTGGTTGACGAACCAGTTCAACCTTGGACTCCATTGAATTCAGTGTTGCTTTATGCGGTGCGGGACAAGTACAGTTTAGACATGTCTCTGTGGTCAAGGATGTACTCGCCTCGATCATCTTCTTCAAAGGTCAGCACAGGTGCGTTGGGATCATCGTCATAGAACCATTCTCCGGTACGAAGATTGACCAGTGCGATGCAGCCACAGGCATCTGACTCAAAGATGGCAAACTCGCATGCACTGTCTGTATTGAGATAGGTCCAGGGTTCCGGATCATACGACTTTCGGTGATCCATGTTGCGTGACGGTGAACTGCCCCCTTCTAAGAGTTGAAGGCTGTATTCTGGAGCCTGCTGGGCTAGGGGTTTTGTTTGGTCATTGAACAGTTGGCTGATGGTGCTTGGAAGGGCTGACATGATGTTCTCCTGTGGTGTATACTGAACAAGTTATCACATCATTTTGGTATTACAAGTCCAAAATATGACCGTAATACAAAAATATGTCAAATAATGGGAAATAAGTACTGAACATTTAATCAGTTTTTTGAGGGTAAGGTCTTTCTCATCGATATAAATAGGCAATTCTAGAACAGCGCCTGCCCAAGCAATGCTTACTTGATCAGTACTGCAATGCGAGAACGGTTAAAATCCAACGCCGCTCTGATTGCTTTCGCACCGGTTTCGGTTGTTAAGATGGCCTGAGCGCTTTCAACAGCGGCCTCAGCCATGTTGACATCCTCGATCCGGCTGGTTGTGTCTTGCATGGCCAGATATTCAAGGTACAGATTTTCCTGTTGACTCAACAGCCGGTTCACTGAAGCACCTACTGTGGCCCGTTTGTCTGCAAGCTTCAACATGGCGGCATCGAGGACGGGAATCACCGAGAGTGCGTCTTGGGTGGTTTCAACGCTTTGCCCACTTAATCCCAGAGAACTGGCCAGTGCCAATGCGGTGAGTTTCATGTCGACGGCGTCGTGCTGGTCTTCGCCGGCTTGGACGGTAGTGTCATCGTCTTGTGTCTGCATTCGACCAATGTCGCTGATGAAGTTACCGCTTGTTCCAAAGCGATACTCGATATTTAAACCCATTGGTCCTTGGTTGTTTCCAACCACCACTTTGATTGGGTAACTTGTGCCGGAAACAAGGTTGATGCTGCCTGGAGCTGAGGCTCTCATTCCGTGTAAACCTGGGTTGCTCACCAAGGCGGTAGAAACATTGTTGCTGGTATCAGCCAGCAATGCATCACCACCAATCCATATGTATGAAGCATCGTCGCTGGTGGTCCGAAACTGCCAAGTCCCCGTTTGATCGGGTACAAAATAACCCGTATACACCCAAGTTGCGGTTTGATTGTCTGGCCCCACCAGTGAGGGACTTAGTGTATCCAGCTCGATGTTACCGGTCACAGGGGCGCCCGACAAGTTTGCCATGTTGTCGTTGAAGTAGGTGTCATAGCGAATGCCGTTTAGCCCAAGTGTTCGGCCGGCCAGTACCGCATTATCGTTCCATTTGTAGCTTTCGGCAAAGCGGTTGATCTCGTTAATGCTGTGCTCAAGCTCCATTTGCATTAGGCTTCGGTCTGCGTCTGTATAAGTCCCATTGGCGGCTTGAATGGCAATTTCTCTCACCCGTACCAGTATTCGATCAATGTGTGCGAGACCCGCATCTGTCATTGTGGCCATGGACAATGCTTCTGCGACATTGCGTTGAGCGACTTCAAGGCCGGTCGCCCGCATGTTTAAGGTGGCTGCCACGGCGGCACCAGCGGCATCGTCTCCAAATTGAGTGATGCGCTTTCCTGTGGATAAGACACGAGCCGTTTCGGCCTGGCGCTTAAGCGCAGAGCCATGGTGATTTTGAATTGCGGGCAGAGTCGATAAATACATGAGGTCATGTCGTAATTCGACGGTTTCTGTAATGGACTTAAAACATTTTTTGGGTGTGACTGCCTTTTAGTCCATCATTTGACGCAGTAATGTATTGATGCCTTTAATGGAATTCAAATGGGGCAAGCCCTAGTTGGCCGGGGCTTGGCGCACCAGTCTAAAGCCGATGTTTTGGTCTCTGTCATTTGGTTCACTTAGACGTGAACTGCTGCTCAAGTTTGACGGGTTGCTATCAAATGCCCCACCCCGATGTATAAAACTCGTAGAAGTAGAAATATG
>JAYYJC010000421.1:0-10000 GCA_036146655.1 Myxococcota bacterium
CCATCGCCAATGCTGGCTTTGGAGTCCGAGGACGAATTGAAAACCTGAGATCAGAAGACTGGCTGAAGCAACTCAATGTCAATCTCATCGGTGCCACTCAGACCCTTCGCTATGCTTTACCGGAATTACAAAAAACAGAGGGTAGAGCTGCACTGATTAGCTCAGTAATGGCTTACATTAGAGCAGAAAAGCATGGCGCCTATTCGGCATCGAAGGCAGCGGTCACAGCCATTGGTGAGACATTGTCACTTGAACTCATTGGTACAGGCGTGAGTTGTACAACCATTCATCCAGGCTATGTTGAAAGCGAAATCGGACAAGTCAGCAATGATGGACAGTTTTCAGAGGAATTGGAAGACCACCGTCCGCAAAAACTCATGTGGACGGCCGAAGACGCTGCTCGTGTCATGATTGATGCCATCGATGCTCGAAAAAGGCTCTTTACCTTCACTTGGCATGGTTGGTTTGCACAATTTATGGCCCGACACTGTCCAAACTTGGTTTACTGGGCCATCAGTCGCTCTGCTAGAGGCCGTCAGCGACAAATCGACATAGAGAAATTGCCAAGCAAATAGAGCGATGAGTTACTGGCAGTGGCTTTCATAGGTGCCTGGTGTACCATGGTATGTGTATGGTGCATAGTAGCTTGTCAATGGATCGCCGTAATTGTTATACAAATAGGGCGCCGAATCACACCAAGAACCATTGGAAGAGTCCTCATAGGCCAAAGGCGTATTGCTGCTGCCGAAGGCACGGCTCACACCATCTTGAAGGTTGCTTCCAATGCGAACGGTCTGAATGCTCGTGTGGTTGCCAATGCTGAGATCATCCACTGTTTCCGCATATGCCAAATGGATTTCATCGTCTACAGCAATTCCAGAGACGGGGCTCAGTACAGTTACAATTTCTGTCTGAAACTGACGGACAGAAGGATTGTCAACGTTAAGCGCCAAACAGGTAGAGACATTCACATCTGTGACGATACCCACCTCTTGTGCATCAATCAGCCCAGATTCTGAGGTAATCTTTGAAACCTCAACGGCACCAGAAGCAGCATAGCGAATCAAATACAGGGCATCCGCCACCAAGTCCAAACCGTTGTTGGGTTTGTACTTAATCTCAAGATACCAACTTAAATCTGTATCGCAATTGGAAGCAGTCGAATTGCTGCTATAGACTTCTGACACAAAAAACTGTTCGACGGTCAAGTCTGGCATGGTGTTCCGCGCAGGGATGGCGTCGGCTTCAGACCGTGGAAACAATCGGTATTGGCCCGCTTCATAACCAATGACCCCATAAATCCATTCGAGTTGGACAGGCTCTATGTCAGTGGGATCAAATTGAAAAAAACGCTGACCAACTGGCAAAGTACCATTGAGATAAGCCGTGGTCTCCCCACCACTCAAAAGTGAATCAGCAATTTTGACCAACACACCCTCATAGGACTCAGCCGTGGCTGGATCGGTGAGTTCTTCGGTGGTCACCAGCTGTGCCTCCACTGTGAGCAACAACTGATTCTCAGGAACGACAAGCATATCAGGAGAACTGACGAGTATGGTGGACTCGGAGGTATCAAATCCAGATTGTTCGGCCGCATTGTCGAGAACCTCTGTATAGACACCCGTTACACTAATCTGCTCCCCAACCTCTACTTCAAAGATGCCTTTGTTGTTAAAGTCGGCCTGTATCCAGATTCCAGATGAAGTTCCACCACCAAGGTCTGCGGCATAAAATCCGTCGTCATTACTGGGGGTGGTCACCACAAGCCCGTCAAGACTCACCACATCTCCTTGACTGGCACCCCCAGACAGAATGCCGTTGACAGTCGTATTGTCTGGTAAAAAGCCCGTATCGGGAACTGGATTCGCTGAATCATTTTGGGGGATGTCCTCCTTGTCTTCTAAAAATACATTGGAGTCTCCAATCAATTTGTCTGGAGAAGTACATCCAATCATCAGTATGAATTGAACAAGCATGCACACCTTAGTTTTGTGTGTTGGCTGTATCCAAGCCATAAGAACAATGGGTACTCACACTGCCGGGAGAACCGTTCACAGGAAGGCCAGAAGCATCATTCACAGGAGAATAGTCTACCAAATACAGCGGACTCATGCTCTCGCACCATTCTCCTGAGACCTGCGACATGCCATCTGTTCCAATCCCGTTGAGATCAGGCGCCAACTCGACACTGGTATTCATCGCAGATTCTGGAATCTCAATGCGGTCAATGAGAGTGGCGTTTCCATCTGCGAAGTTATCTTCTGAGGAGGCATAGTAAAGGCTGATTTCATCGCCCGCAGAGATAATATCTGGCACACCATTGCTCATGCCTGATACAGACTCCATCTCCAAAACCGAGAATGCACCATCATTGCACGCTGCCAAACAGTCTTTTACATCACCATCACTGATGAGCATGATGCTTTCTGGAGTGATTTCGGCTTCGCTCACAAGCTTTGCATGAAAGGAGTCTTCTGAGGTGACCTGCTTCAGATAAATTGTATTCACATCGAGGGCAGCCACATTGAGCGCATTGTAGTTGATTTCCAAGTACCAATTAAAATCATTGCACTCCGACAGTTCATCATTGTAAGCCAGAACTTCAGATACAAATAACTTTGAACCGTCTAGATCTGACGCTGTATTTGACTGTGCAAAGGTCACATCACTCTCACTACAGGGATGGAGCACATATTGGCCATTTTTGTAACCCACAATGCCCTTTACAGACTCAAGTGCGTCCGACAACAATGTCTCATATTGGTAGGAGAAAGACACAAATGTTTCGTCAAATAGCAGGCTGCCATTCAAATACATTTCATCGCCTTCTTGAATCATTGTTGGGTTGCTCAAATTGATGTAGCTGCCTTCGTATTGTTCCGCTTGACTGGGATCTGACAAAAGCTCCGTGGTCACAGTGGTGGCTGGCGGCATGCTGTCGGTTGCTTCATTCGTGATGACCACCCCACCGGCCGCTTCAACAACCAAAGCCGTCAGCGAATTGTCTGCGCCACTCTGTTCAGAACTGTCGTCAACCAACTCTCTATAGGTCCCTGTCACCGTGACCACTTGACCCATCAGAACATCAAAGGCCCCTTTGCTGTTCGAATCCGATTGAACCCACATGCCAGAATTGGCGCCTCCTTCTGGAGTTCCCACAAAAAAACCCTCGTCAGAACTGGGTGTGGTCGCCACAACATCGGTCACAGTGACAACGGTCCCCTCTTCAATTTCTCCGGATTGAATGGCATCTAAAGTCACGGCCATTTGTTCTGTGGCTGTATCAGGTATGGGAATTCCGTCTGGAATATCGTTAGGATCGGCAAAGACATTGGAGTCACCAATCAACTTATCTGGAGAAGTACAGGCTGCCTCAATAAGACATGCAACTACAATAAAATTTCTCATCAAGGACCCTCGAATACATAGCCAGAAGAATTACCCAATAACCATTATACGAGCAACAGACTAATCCGCGTTTAAAAATTCATTAATCCCCGAAGCAGCTGTCGTAAAGCCGTAGACTTCTCCAAGCGGTGCGTCAGACCTCCAAATGGGTGTACCGCTTACTGTTCGCTCCTCTACCACGCCCCAAATCCCCCAATTGATAACCACACGGTCTTCGGCTTCGATGTATAGAACACTGCCCAACCCAGGAGAATGTGCCCCTTGTGGATCTGTTCCCAGATGCATGATTCTTTCAAGTGTTCCAGAACTCCAATCGTAGCCTTCTGCATACGATGGCGTTTGATTTCCAAGCCCATTGGACAATACCCACAACCGTCCCTGTGAATCCAGAGTGGCACCATGCGGAAGGGAAAATGAACCCCCTTCAAAAACCTCAAAAGGCAAAGTGGGACCCATCGGACCGTTGCGATACGGCTCGGCGGTCATACCATCTCCAAGCAGCACAGTTTGTAAATGACCCGCTGAGTCAATCAACCAAATGGCATTGATCCCGGGAATACACATTAAAAATCGGTCATGCTCTGGGTACCACCCCACAGCGTTGCTGTGTGTCCAATCAATCGCATTTTCAAGGTTGCCTCCGAACCACATGTCTGTCAACGGCTGTGGCTCAAGCACATCAAAGGTTGAAAGCAATGCTGCGGTTTCGGCAGAATGAGTGACCAGTGTCAGGACATCACCTGCTACGGCACCATGAACGGGATGTTGCCGAATGTCAGTGACAAGTGTCACAAGGGTATTGTCATCTACGAAGTCAAAGCTGTGATGGGCGGCATCAATTTGAATTTGATGCAATATCTGTCCACTGCTGTGCCGTTGAATGAGCTTGCTTTCTGTGGGATTATTGGACACCGCATCGACCACATTGTGCCAGATGGATAAGCCATCAGGCGACAATCGGGCCTCTGGCCAAGCTGGCGCATCTGTGTTTTCCAAAAACCACACTTCCTCCTGGGTATCTCGATCAACAATGCGGATGTGCCCAGACCGCTGGATTAAGATACTGGTCGTCACTAAAAAACGCTGTCTGTTGTTCTCGTCCTGTACAGCGGAGTCATCCGTTTGAGACCCGTTCACTGTATCGAAAGAATTATCCTGACTCTTGTCGGGATTGGCGCAAGCCAGCCAAAACCAAATGCACATGGTGCCTCTCAGTGAATATTAACCACCTGTGAACGGTGCCGTAAATGGATCGTCGTTGGGAAAGAAGTCTCTTCCATCAACATCAAAAGTTTGCAATAATCCGGAGAGCAAATTGGGGACGGTTAGGCTTTGACCTGACGCGTGAACCGCACCACTGGCATAATCAATCCCCGTACCCAACATGGAGTCGTCGGTCCCGCCTACAAGCTGTCCACCGTTAATGCCTGCCCCCACAAGCAGGGCGGAGGTGTAAGGCCAGTGGTCTTTACCGCCCGCTCCATTCATGACCGGTGTACGACCCATTTCGGAGACCACAGCCAGCGTGGTCGTCTCAATTAAGGGAACGCCATCTGAGTCGCTCTGGGTATTGAGTATGGTCATCACAGACATCAGTTCATCAAAAAGATGTTCAAAGGCTTTATTTTGATTGTTGGTATTGTCGGAGTGTGAATCCCATCGGACAAGATTGGGCACCGGGCCTTGCACCATCGCTGACACCGCAATGTCATTGGCCAATGCATCCGCTGCGAGCGCAACTGACTCTTGGAAGCTCGGTGTAATGGGCACATCAAAAATATGGGCATATTCGTCCAAGCCTGCCCGGCGCCTGAGACTGGCACGGTAGTCCTCAGCAAGTTTTCCGCTTCTGTTCTCGGAGACAGACTGTAGATAGTCTGCGATCAGGTCATCTCGAAGGACCATACCACTGGCTGATTCTGGTTGTTCGCCTTGAAGTATTCCACCAAATAAAGAGTCAACGGGCGCCATTAAGGATCCAAATCGACCAGGCATCCTCGGACCGGACATGACCAAGTATGGTAAAGGTGCCACTTCACCTCGTTGATGGGCTACCATGGCGAGAAAGTCAGGGGCATCGAGGTCTCGAGAACCTGTCATAAAAAGCTGCTCACACTTCGGGTGGGATATGGAGCCCACTGCAATGCCATTAACAACACAACTGCTTGCGGCATGCTGCTCAAAAAATAATCGAACTGAAGGGCGAAGGTGAGAGTCTGCGAAAGGGATACCACCCAACACTTCAAGTGTCGATTCTGAGGGAGAGTCCACGAATGAAGACTCAAAATGGGGATCAAAAACATAGCTTGGATCCCATCCGCCTCGATTAAAAATCACCAAAAGCCGTCGTTTTGCACCCGAAGGTTGGGCACGAAGAGCAGGCGAAAATCCCAAAAGGCCCATGCTGCCCATCGCTTGAAGCCATTGACGTCGGTTCATTCGCCCCCCCAAGCAATCATCTTTTCAGCCCACATCGCATTGTCGTGCAACGAAAACATTTCTGGTGCTGGTGTGGCGTTGCCGCCCATATATTGAAGCGATTCCCATCCAGAGCCATCTGGAAGATCAACCCACTGCGCTGTGACCGCATACCACGAGCTCATGTGCCAACGCCAGCTTTCTCCTTCTCGTGTCACCACCACATCAAGGGGATCTCCATCTCGTTCATGACCATCATCAGGCCCCAAAAAATGGGCTGTTCCATACCACTCTTGCTGCTCAACCTCAACGCCTTGGTCTGTCTCGATCGTTGCCATGACACTGACATTCCACTCAGGCTCACGCAAAAGAATAGGCAGTTCGGGATCAAACCGAACGGAACGCCCAATACGACTTGGAGTCTCATAAATGTCATAGCCCAAAAACCAAGCCTCATCCGGCGTGATTCTGTACCATTCCAAAGACCAAAGACCAAGCCGTTCATCGTCGGTACCACCGGAGTTCACCTCCCGTGTGACCTGAATAATTTCAGGGTTGCTGTGGTCTCGAATGGCCATTGCAAGCACATTGTGTGCATCAATGCTGTCCGGAGTAGTCTCTACTGCCAGCGGTTCCACCTCATCACCCGGCGTGCCACAATCAAGCCATTGAGCAATCAACTCTTTCTCGTAGGGTTGTATACCCCCAGTGGGAGGCATGGTGTTGCTGTCTAGAGAACGGGCTCGGATGCGAGCTGCAAAGTTTCGCGCATCACGAAGGGTGTCCAAGTTTACATTGGCCGGTGCGCCGAAACGAGCAGCGCCATCGAGTTGTGCACTGTGGCAAGAAGTACAGTAGGTCCTCAGAAATGGCTGACCAACCGTATGATAGTTGATGGTGGTGTCTTCACAACTTTTTTCTGTGGGGGTCTCGACTTCTGGTTTACAGGCCCATGATAGCAGAATCCAAATCATTTCAGCACCATTTCAGGGTGACGAACCAATGCGGCCATAACGGTCCCATAGGCCAATTCTAGATCATCTGCACCCCCTGCTGATTTCCACAGTGTCACCAGCGCATCCACTTGAGAGTCGGTATTTTCAACTGGTAGGTTGAGCATCACACGCATCCAATGCGAGATTTGTTGACGGGCACTGGCTTCTGAGTCATCCACAACAAGTGCCACCAAGGGCTCGTCGCTTCCGATTGCAGAAGCCACTCGCTGTGCCATTTCTCGACTGGCCCACTCCGTCATAAGCAGGGTAGATACCCCAACAGATTTTGACGGTTCAAGAATGTTAACATCGTCCCCTTCTCCGTAGAGCAGTCGATGTCGCCAAGACCATTTCAATGGGCCCAAACCGTCGGTGTCCGTACCCTCTTCCGCATCGGCCACAGCCGCAAGCACACTGTGAAATTGATGCGCCCGAAGCAATCTTGGCTCGGTGTCTTGGTAGAGATTGCTTTTCACAATCGATTTGGCCAAGGCTTTCAGCTGAAATCCAGAGTCTTGAAAATCAGCATAAACCGACCAAAATGTGTGATCACGCACAGGTTTAGTACCCAAGAAGCCTTGCATCAATGTTTCAACCGCACACTGAGTAAAGCGAGGATCTGCAGCGACAAAATCACCCAAATCTGAAAAGGTTTCCCCTGGTTGACCAAAATAAGCCTTAGACTGAAGTGCAGATGCCCACCTCGCATTGACAGACGAATAAGAGGTATAGGGCACCAGCAGTAAATCGGTAGACAGCTCGGAAAAACCACCAAAAAAAGCCGCAAGGGGGTCAAGTGCGGAGTGACAACTGATGCAGCCAGGTTCAGTCCGTATGGCCTCTTCAACATTGGCAAGCGAGTCGGCCAACGCATTGAATTCGAAAGTGCCATCTCGATCTAAAAAATCAGCGCAGAGAAACATTTTGCTCAATGCGGACGCCCGCTGACGGTTAAAGTTGAAAGTATCTGCGGTGTAACGCATCCAAAGCACACGAGATGACAACAAACCGGCCATTGGCCGTTCATCCCCGGGCGGTGCCCAATGCCAATCACTTTGTGCTGATTCAAGTTCCCAAAGTTCTGCGGTTTTGGGATGTAATGGCAACTCAGTCAGCGTCACCAAATCCGTGTAAGCCTGATCATTCTCAACCAAAAGCGCAATCGCTGCCATCGGTTCCCAACCCAAGGCCTTCCAAGTTTCAAATTCCCAGCCCCCAAACCGATCATACTGAGGGGCCCACATGGCAGTGTGAAAAACATCATTCCATGCCCATGCAATTTGTTCAGGCAGTGCTGGATCATCGAGCATCTCATCCAGCATCGAGTCGGCCAACTCTGGATTTTGAGCGATCTGTGTCAGTTCATTGCTGGACAACCGGCGTCCTCTAAGGTCAACAGATGCCCGAGACAACCATGTCACCAACGGATCCTCTGGGTTGACTAAATCAGCATCAGCGCTGGATGGGTTGTCACTGGAGCCACAGGACAAAAGGATGTTCAACAACAGCATGCCTTAATGGTGTCATATTTTCACGATTCTGTCCACTCGATTCAATCCCATGTTTGATTTCCAACGGCAGATTTGAGGCTGCTTGTATTATCCATGATCGAGAACAGCTGTTGATGCTACAGTGGAATGGCTTCCAGTGCATTGCCAATGACAAGGAGTCACCCCTGATGGAACAGAAACAGTATCACATCCAATGCCAATTCGGAGATGTCGGACGCTATGTCCTTATGCCCGGAGATCCCGGACGAGTCCCTCAGATAGCCAAATACTTAGACAATGCACAACAAGTTGCCAACAACCGTGAATTTTGCACCTATACAGGAACCATTGACGGCGTGCCTGTGTCCGTCAGTTCCACTGGAATAGGGTGCCCATCTGCTGCCATTGCCATTGAGGAATTGGTACGATGTGGGGCAGATACCTTTATTCGAGTGGGCACTTCAGGACGAATGCAACCTCACATGAATGTGGGGGATCTCGTGGTGGCCACAGCAGCCATACGAGATGAGGGAACCTCTCAACAGTATTTACCACTGGCCTTTCCTGCTGTGGCAGACCCCACCATTGTTCAAGCACTTATGAACGCTTGTGAACAAGAAAATGCCCCTTTTCACACTGGCATTGTGCAATCCAAAGACTCGTTTTATGGAGAAGTCGAAATGGCTCGAATGCCGATGGCTGGACGCCTTAAAGCCAGATGGGAAGCATGGGTAGCGGGGGGTGCGCTGTGTTCAGAAATGGAAGCCGCCACATTGTTCATTGTCGCCTCAGTTCTGCGAAAAAGAGCTGGTGCGCTCATGTTGGCAGAAGCTCACGATGGAATGGATCGACTCTGTCGTGTTGCAGTCGGTGGAGTTCGACAAATGATACAAATGGATCACACCCATCAATAAGTCCTGTTGTCTGGACACATTTTCGCTGGTTGACTGAAGAGAATTGCTGGAAGTAACAATGTTATCAAATCTTGCCACATAATGACACATACTCAGTATACTGACTCTGTGTGACCAATGATGCACAATACATTTAATAAGGAATTCCCATGTTTAACGCCAAAATACTATTGCCGCTCCTCTTTGCCGTGGGCTGTGGGGATCGCACCACTGCCGTCGGCTTCAATGGCAGGATCGATTATGCGCTCTGGACAAAGTACGAACTTGGCAACCAGAATCTGACAGATGTGAGCATCATCACTGGACATGAACAGTATTTGGTCACTTCCCTCACGGAGAAAGGACTAGAGGACATCGAAGACAGTTCTGGAACCATTCGACATACATTGTCACCAGCTAAAGACAGCACAATCACCAATGAAGACAGCTTATTCACAGATGAAATACCAGACTTAAGTTTAACGGTCAACAGCCCTGGGCGCACCACATTGAACAGCAACCTTGACGGCGAAGTCTTTGACTATCTTCCGCTGTCTTTTCAATCTCCAGACACCCTAAAACTTGTCACTTGGATCAAAAATCCAGAAGATGACGGTTTCTCAAAATACAGCGGGAACCTCATACCTGTCTACACAGGCGCACAAGCGACATTTCTTCCAATACCCAAATCCAATGGGAAAAGACTTGCCGGAGACATCGAATTTGAACTTTCTTCTGATCCAAGCACAGCAACGGCTGAAGTTTATAATCTTGTGGGGGTATTCGAAAATGAAAT
>JAYYJC010000422.1:0-11784 GCA_036146655.1 Myxococcota bacterium
CCGCATCAGTCTGTCTCGGTAGAAACCAAAGTGGAGAAACCAGTCCAAGTCACTGCGGCAGGATCCCAAAAGCCTTTGGTCGCTGAAACTACGCCCAAAGGTCTCACTTCAAAGCCAATCGTCGGAGTTCCAGACTTTCTCTGGGCCGTTTCGGCCAATGACGCAAATGGCCTAATAAAACAAGTGCAAAATCGCTCCACCCATTTCAACCCGTCTGATCCCCATCGCATGGTCATGACCCGGGTAGACGAACCCACACTTAAGTCCTATACGGACCGAATTTGTAAAACCCTTGAGCGCAATGGACCAACCCAAACCTTGAATGGCCGTGGGATTTTCATCGAAAATGGTCAACTGACAGGGAAAGTTGCATTTTTATTTACAGGTCAAGGGTCTCAGTACCTCAACATGGCCATGAAACTTGCAGAGATGTATCCGATTGTGGCTGACACATTTGCAGAAGCCGAACGCACGCTTCAAGAAGAGCTTGATAAGCCGCTCAGAGAATACATCAAACGAGACCTTGAAATGCCGGAAGCAGAACAATTTGCTGCGCTCCAAAACACCGCCATTTCACAACCCGCCACACTGACAGTAGACATTGCCATTATGCGGCTGCTTCAATCCTACGGAATCAAAGCTGACATGGTGGCTGGACACTCTTTGGGAGAATACGCAGCCGCAGTGGCGGCAGAAATCATGCCATTCGAAGACGCATTGGTAGCCGTTTGTGCGCGCGGCCGAGAAATGGCAAGTGTCAAAATTGATGACCCTGGGAAGATGGCATCCATTTCTGCCAGTCCAGCAGAGATTCAACCCATTTTGGATGAAATTCCAGGCTATGTGGTTTCCGCCAACAAAAACTGTGCACAACAGACCGTCATTGCCGGGGAAAGTGCGTCCATTGAAATCGCCATTAAGCGATTTAAGGCCGAGAAATACCGTGTACACCCCCTTCCGGTTTCCCATGCGTTCCATTCAAAGATTGTCTCCCCGGCTTCTGTCCCACTCAAAAGAGTGCTTGAACGGCTTCGGATCCAACCACCTACCATGCCCATCACCACAAATGTGACCGGTGATTGGTATCCTCAGACCAGAGAAGCCATCATCGATCTACTCGCAGAACAAGTGGCCAGCCCAGTAGAATGGCTCCACCAAATTGAAACACTGTATGATGCAGGGGCACGAATTTTCATCGAGTGTGGCCCCAAACGCGCACTCACTGGATTTATTGGAAGCATTTTAGGTGATCGCCCTCACCGTGCTTTCTTTACCAATCACCCAAAGCGAGGCGACATAGAGTCGTTTCATGACGCTTTGGCTGGACTCACCAGCCTCCCATTTCCCATCTTTACAAAACCTGACCCCGCCTCTGTGCCCGTACTCGGTCAAACAAAACCCGCCCAACCCCCAAAAGCTGCTGCTCCGCTGCCCGTTGAGAGTTCAAACACTCCAGTGGCACAAGCCCCAGTAGGCAATACCCAAGCGCTTGCCGCTCAGGTGGCCCCTTTGGTCACAGCTGCAATCCTGCCAGAGATCAAGTCCCTTATCCAACACGCTGTTGAGCGCCCACCCGCTTCATCAACCGCTGCTCAACCAGCGCCTTCTGAAACCGAAGTGTATTGCACCGGCGCCGCAGTGGGTCTGCCAGGCGGAAAAGCAGTATTTGCGCCTGACAACATTGATGCCTTGCTCACAGGTGTAAATCGCATTTCAAGCCTCAACGCCACACAAATACAAGCCTTTCTGGATAAGAACATCACCCGGCTTCACAAAGACTCTTACACCGGACAAGGGCGGTTCATCTCAGTGGATCAGCCAGAAGATGTCATTCGGCTTGCCGGTGTCAAAAGCCATTTTGATTTGGCCAAAGACTATGGGGTATCAGAACGCCTCATAAGCGCATTAGACATCACCACTCAGTTGGCTTTTGCTGCAGGCATTGAGGCCCTAAAGGATGCGGGAATCCCGTTGGTTCCAGAATACAGACAAACCTCAACCGGCAAACAACAGCTCACAGGATGGCAGCTTCCAGAATCAATGAGAAACGACACGGGAATCATCTTTGCAAGTGCCTTCCCAGGCTTTACAAATCTCATCAACCACATACAGCACAATGGGCAAACGGATGGACGGTTTGACCGCCGCTTTCTCTTTCAAGTCTTGGCAATGGGGCATTCTCAGTTTGCCCAATTTATTGGTGCAAAAGGGCCAAATACTCAAGTCAATGCCGCATGTGCATCGACCACGCAAGCCATCGCAATGGCAAGTGATTGGATCCATGCAGGACGCGCCAATCGAGTCATTGTGATCGGCGCAGATGATGTCACAAATGAAGCGATGCTGTCATGGGTCGGTGCAGGTTTTCTTGCCGCTGGAGCAGCCACCACAAAAGACCGTGTTGAAGACGCTGCGCTTCCATTTGACCGCCGGCGCCATGGAATGATTTTGGGAATGGGCGCAGTGGGACTCGTTCTCGAAAATCAAAACGGATACCACGCAAGAGGCATTAAACCCATTGCAAAACTTTTGGCCACGCACATTGGAAACTCTGCCTTCCACGGCACACGGTTGCTCCCAGAACACATTGCTGAAGAAATGGACAAAATGGTTGGACGAGCGGCCTCAAAAGCAGGGCTGTCTCGGGTCCAAATGGCCGAACAGTCGGTCTTTGTCTCTCATGAAACCTTTACACCAGCCAAAGGTGGGTCTGCAGCTGCAGAAATTGAAAGCCTCAGAAGGGCATTTGGTGATGCCGCATCAAGTGTCACAATCGCCAATACCAAAGGGTTTACAGGCCATGCCATGGGGGCCGGAATTGAAGATGTATTGGCTGTCAAAGCCCTTGAGCATCAACAGCTGCCGCCCATTCCAAATCTTAAAGAACCCGATGAGTCCCTTGGAAACCTACGGCTATCCTCTGGTGGTCAGTTTTCGGGTCGCTATGCGATCCGTTTGGCAGCAGGCTTTGGTTCACAATTGGCCCTGTTGGTTTGGGCTCAAGAGTCAACCAGCCAATCTAGACAACCCAGTCGGGCCTGGCTCAATACCCTCGGTGAAGGCAGTCTATTTGAAAGTCACAAAACCCTTCGTTATGGACAAGCCCCATCAGCCAAAGCAAAAACCGCAACAGTCAGCCATCAGTCCACTTCGCAGATGGCATCCCAAGCATCCGACACCACATCCGCTGACGAAGACCATCAAAACGGAGTTCTGGCCATTCTTTCAGAAAAAACAGGCTACGCCGTGGCGGATCTCGCACTTGATTATGAATTGGAAGCAGACCTCGGGATCGACACCGTCAAGCAAGCTGAAGTTGTGGCTGAACTGCAAGCACAATTTGGCATTGGCGAAACCGACACTCAACTCAGTGAAGTCCAAACCATTGCCGCACTCATTGAGTGGGTCAAGAAACATAGTCAGGGCGCCATGGATAACATGGACAAGACGAAGTCTACAACGGCCGCAATTACAGAGTCGCAAAAAGATACATTGCCCTTAGTTTCAACCGCTCAAATGGCTTCTATAGCGACCACAAGTGAAGACGCCAGCCACCGAGTTGTCCAAATCATCGCTGAACAAACCGGATACGCCTCAAGTGACATCGAACTCGATTATGAACTCGAAGCAGATCTGGGCATTGACACCGTCAAGCAGGCTGAAATCTTCAGCACGCTTCAAGAACAGTTTGGCATCGGTGAAACCGATACCCAACTCAGCGAAGTCCAAACCATCGCCGCACTCATTGAGTGGGTCAAAACAAATGCACAAGACGATTCTGCGGCCAACGCACCGGCACCAAGCACACTGACACCTTCGGAAAGCCCTACCGAGACAGCGTCAACCAACGCACCCCAAACACCACTGGTCACTCAAAATCAAACGGCATCCAATGCCACCGGCATCGACCCATCTCAACAGGTCATCACGATCATTGCTGAGCAAACCGGATACACCACCGATGACATTGAACTCGATTATGAACTTGAAGCAGATCTGGGCATTGACACCGTCAAGCAGGCTGAAATCTTCAGCACGCTCCAAGAACAGTTTGGCATCGGTGAAACCGATACCCAACTCAGCGAAGTCCAAACCATTGCCGCACTCATTGAGTGGGTCAAAACAAATGCGGATGACAAATCTGAATCTGCTCTGACCTCTAATATCGGACAACAAGACACACCGGCTGCACCACAGCTAGAAGCATCCACAACGGAAACTCAAATAGAGGCCACTGACGCATCGACTGCGGGCGTTGAATCACTCCGACAACGCAAAGCCCGCAGCAGAAATACCAGTTCGCCCAACCTCGAATCCAATCGGACGCCACCCTCGACCTCATCACAAGAAACGCTTGATCCGCACCGCACCACCAAAACCACACAGCAGGAACCCGTAGCGGATTTGCCCAAGAGCATCCGATTACAAACCCCTGTGCGTGTTCCGAGCCCCATATATGAACGAGTGTCACTGCAAGGCCGGTCTGTTCTTGTGCTCGGTAATCATCCCTGCCGCCCGCATTTACTCGCCACACTTGAGTCCATGGATGTCCGCCAAGATTCTCAACCTGATTTGGTCATCGATTTGGGTGCTCAATTGAACGAGTTGTTTGAAAAGGCAAAGCTTCTAGATGCCAGTCCACCCAAAGACTGGCTGTGTTTGACGCAATTGTCAAAACACAGCAGCGATTCACAAACTGCCGTTTTAGGTGGCCGCTCTGGTTTGTGCAAATCTTTAAGCCGAGAATGGACCAAATGCCGAGGCAGAGTGATTGACATTCACCCAGACACTGAAAATGAACGCATTGCTCAAATCCTGATCAACGAGTGCGAAGCCACAGACCAACTACTGGAAACCTATCACCAGTCAGGTGAGCGCTATGCGCTGTTGCTGGCCCCGATGGAACTTCCTCCCGCAAGGCAATTCGATAAGACCCCGCATGTGGTCCTAACAGGTGGTGCGCGAGGCATCACCGCAGAGGTCGCCAAAATGCTGGTCAGAAAAGGGGTAACGAAACTGGTTCTCATGGGCCGATCGAAACCAGCTGACACGCCCCTTGATGTGGCTGAAGCCAAAAACAATATTCGTCAAAGACTTTCACAAACTGGTCGACCTACTCCAAGGGCCATCGAAGATGCCATGCGACCCCTATATAAAGCCGAAGAAGCTCGCCACAACATTGAACGGCTTGAAAGCATGGGGGCTGAAGTTCATTTTGTGGCGGTGGATGTGACAGACCGCAATCAATTAACGGACGCTTTCTTCCAAGCTCAAAATCATCTAAACGGCATTGACATTGTCATACATGGGGCAGGACTTGAAGAAAGCCGGATGCTGAAAGACAAGGAGTGGTCTGACTTTTTACGGATCTACACTCCCAAGACCACCGCAGCTCTCATGATGCTTGAGCTTTTGCCACCAGAGTGTACCTTTGTATCGATGGGTTCCATTGCAGGACGGTTTGGCAATGCAGGACAAATTGACTATTCAGCCGCCAACGACGCTGTGGCAAAGATCTGCATCCGTCGGCCCAACTCACTTCATGTGGACTGGTCTGCTTGGGCTGATGTGGGAATGGCATCCAGGGGTGGCATGAGTACTTTATTAACCAAAAGAGGCATCGAATTATTGCCTCCGGAACCCGCAGCTGCATTACTAGTCGATCTTCTCCTCGCCGATCAACAAGGAGAAGTGCTTGTCGCCGGAGCACTAGGGGACATGAGCAGCCCAAGTGCACATCCCTTCCTGAGTACCTTTCAAAGCCACAGTCATGGCAACAATGCGTCATGGACACTTGATGCAAATGAACATCAGTGGATCTTAGATCACAGCATCAAAGGAACTCCTGTTTTACCAGGTGTTATGGGCGTCGAATTAATGGCCAGTCTTGCACAGTTCAACAACCCCACCCTCGAATATTGTGGAGCACGGCAGGTCGAGTTTTCAAGGCCCGTCAAACTGCATCGCAATCAAAGCATTCAAATCAATGTGGATGCCATTGAAACCGAAGATGGCCAATACCGTTGCGCAGTCAAAAGCACCCGCCAAGCGGCCACCGGTAAAACCTTAGAAGCCGATCACTTTACAGGACACATCCTTCTCCAACCAGAACAAGAAACCCCTGACTTACCCGATTATATATTTGATCCATATGCGCTGGAAGCCAAAGAGATCTATCGCCACTTCTTTCACGGTCCTCGCTTTCAAGTATTGAGTCGAGTGCTTGAATTGGGTGTGGACGGTGGATGCTTTGAAGGCAGTGTCAATCACAGCGGTATTATCGGCGGCTTGGTTTCCATGCCATTGGTTCTTGAAGCAGCATTTCAAGCTGCTGGCTTACACCGTATGATTGTAGACCACACCATGTGTCTTCCCGCAGGTTTTGACCAACTTGAGGTCTTTCCAGCAGCCATAGACGGAACGCCACTTGAAATCCGAGTTCAATTGACTGAGGCTGGCTACCACATCGACATCGACACCGACACCGAAGCCGTGCTTCGGCTCAGAGGCCTGCGCTTTGCAGACACCGGCCCTTTTGATGGCGCAGGGCTACTCCAACCCAGCGGCGGTTTCAAAAAGGGCAACCATGTGGATGTACAATTCAGTGTTCCAGACGCCAGCTTGTTTGACACCCCAGATTGGAACGCCTACCATTTGAGAGGGACGCCTAAGCGAATCCAAGATCGACTGGCAGGCCGTTCGGCCGCCAAAAAGGCATTGGCGAACCATTTGAACCGCTTGCCTCAAACACTGCGCATTGACAATGACCCACTGGGAAAACCCTTTTGCCGTGAGTTTCCAAAAGTGCACTTGTCGATCAGCCATGCAGATGGACTTGGAGTGGCAGCCATCAGCGACACCCCTGTTGGCATTGACATTGAACAACTGCAACCAAGAAGCAAGGCATTTTGCGCCAAGTACTTTTCTGAACATGAGCGATCACTGGTTCAAAATCATCCAGTGCAGATCAATCTCTTGTGGAGCATCAAAGAGGCGGTGCTCAAGTTGCTGGGCCTTGGCCTTCGGGTCTCAGCGAGGGACATTCACATTGACACCCTTGGTGAATTCCACGCCACAATTAGTGTTCACGGAAAAGTCGCAGCATTGTTCGGTTCTCATGTGGCAAATTTTATGCGCATTAGATACCGTCAAGTGCATAATTACTGTATGGCCATGGCGTGTTGGGCTTCTCACACCCACACCCTGACCTCTGAACCAAGTGAGGGCTCTTGTGTCGCTGCCTGATGACTTTCGAATCTTAAGAATACAAACTCCCGAAGAGGCACAACCGTATCTCGATTCTTTTGCGGAAGCCTATCAAACCATTTTCTCAGCACCGCCTTACTATGAGTCGTTCACAGCCAAAGAAGCCAAAACCGTATTTATCAAGCAAGTCTCGATTGAAAGCAGTGTAAATCTACTTGCCATCAGCGAAGATGGTGCTGTCATTGGCTTTGGCTTTGCCATTCCGGTAGAGCACCGCAGCGACATCGCTCAACACTTGAGAGGGCTTATTCCCATCAAGCATTCGTTTTACTTTTCAGAGTTGGGTGTACTCCCAGCATGGAGACGGCGTGGGATTGGCCGTTTGCTGACCAAAGGCCGTCTGAATCTGATTGATTCTTCTCGCTATTCGCAGGTGCTGCTTCGCACTGCTGAAATCCCAGATGCGTCCTACCAAATGTATCAGGCCCTTGGCTTTGAAGACATGGGAGTCTACATCGAAGTTTCATCTCGCCGGACAGACGGCACCACCAGTACTGATCGGCGCTTAGTTCTTTCACGATTGCTTCATCCGCCTGAATAGGTCATGCTGACTGCAGAGTTTCTATCTACGATTCAACTCAATCAGATACCGCAGGGACAAATCTGGTGGGCAAAGGTGCTTTCTCTCAACTATGCGCTCCCACGAAAAACAGAAGTGGTGGTCGAAGGGATTGAGAATCTTCCCACGGACCGGCGGGTTTTTCTGGCGATGAATCACACCGATCGCTATAACTCATGGCCATTGCAGCACCATCTGCACCTCAGCCGCAAGGAATACACCTGCACTTGGGTGAAAGGGAAATACTACCTTAATCCCCTTGTCCGAACTTTTTTACTCAGCACCAACAACATTCCATTGGCGTCTCGAGGCTATGTCATATCGTCTCGTTTTAAAAAAGCGATGAACCGATCTCCCAACGGTGAAGAGTACCGTTTTATTCGCAATTTATTGGACAACAACCAAAGCCTCGATCAGATCTCAACAGCATCTTCAAGCCTTCAACAGTTTCTTGGCGACCAACCCCAAAACCGCCTTGATGCACTTCGTTCTGACTTTGCGGGTATGTCCAACGAGGTCATCCGACTAAACAAACAAGCCTTCGAGTTGGGCCATCACATCTTGGTTTTCCCGGAAGGCACCCGCTCTATTCGCCTCGGCAAAGGCCACACGGGGCTGGCGCAAATGGCCCAGCGCCTTGGTGTTGACATTGTACCCATTGGGTGTTCTGGTTCATCAAAGTGCTATCCTGGCGCCATTCCATGGGCAAAGGGTGGACGCATTGTGTATCGTATTGGGAAGCCCATTTTACTTGATTCTTCAGAGTTCAGCCCCATGCGTGTGACAGATAAATTCATACCCTTTTCCTCAGACGCACAGCAGAAATACGGTCAATCATTTCAACAGTTAACCGACACGATCATGGATCAGATTAACGAGCTGTTGGATCCTGAACACCAACGGGATGTCACAGGAAAAAGTCAATCTGAGGACAATCGCATCCTGTGAGAACCCTGGCGATTTTCCTGCTATGCCTATTGGGCTATGTGTGCCATCGTTGGTTGGTCTTGGATGGCTCCCTTCCACTCATGTTTGATGCCAATGAGGCGGAATACGGTTTTTTTAGAGCGCTGCTTCCTTATCTCGACATGCCGATTCAAAAAGTGGTTTGGAATCCACAAACACGAGGGGAATTTTTGAATGCATGCCGAACAGTCGGCAACCAGATGCATGGCTCATTGGCTGTGGCAGGCTATGTCTTGCTCAAAATTCTTCAGACCGAACCTCGACCTCAAATGGGAACATGGTTGTTAAAAACAATGGCCATTTTTTACAGTGCAATTGGGCTGACGGGCTGGCTCGTTGGACTGTGGCGGGCATTGCCGCGAGAAAAGAGCCATTGGGCGATGGTGTCTTTTGGAATGCTCTATACCTTTGCACCACCTGTATTTGTAAAGATAACGGTCTTACACTGGGGCACACATGAAATGGCCAATGCGGCACTGGGCATAATGATGGCTTTTGCCCTACCATGGTGGCTGACCCCTTGCACCAATCGAAATCTTGTGGTTCGGGGAGCCCTTTTGGGGATTTTCATTGCGGCGCTGCCGATGTTTAACTATTCATTGCTCTTGGTCATCGGACTCGTCATGGGAACATGGCTGCTAGAACGGCTCACATTTGGCACAAAGGCCATTAGACTCCGAACATTGGCTCTTTTTGGACTGGCAATTGGGATCGGATATGCACTCCTTTCCAAAATTTTGGCATCGGGCTTTTTCTTTGGACTTGGCTTTCCAAAAAACCTGCCCACCGACTCGTTCTTGATGCTGGCTGGTAAGCAGGGACGCCCATTTCTCTCCGAAAGCACTGGGGGCGGAATACACCTTGGGGCACTTCTCAAATCAGAGGTGTGGTCGGATGGAATGCAGTGGCTGCCTGGACCAGCATGGGGCAAGGGATGGGCTGACCTAGAACAACTAATAAAAGGGGCATTGCTGATGTTGGCGGGCATACTCTGGCCCGTCCGTGCGACTAGAGGTGAACAGGCGACAGACTCACTTCGTCTGGCGGGGCTGCTGGGTCTCAGTTGGCTAATTGGCTGGATGGCCATCAGTTTACTGTGTGTGGGGTTTTCGATTGATGGCGGAGCACCAATGGGTGTCACCCCTCGCTACTACACCCTACTTTATCCCATTGGCTTTGCATGCTTGAGTTGCTGCGCCCTTTGGCTCGGACGCTGGGCAGCATTTCCATGGGCAATAATCATCGGGCTTGGAGTACAGGACAGCCTGCGATACATAGACTTGTCATCAAGCGCGACACACTACGATGCCACCGCACTGTACTTTCGAGATCGGCCCGAGCCCATGCCAACAACAGTCCAAATCCCCCATGTAGAAAAGGGCGAAGACTGGCTGTTTGGCTACTCTTTGATACAGCGTTTTCAATATCGTCAGTATTGGAAATATTGGACCGCAAGTGAAAAATACAGTCTGCCCATTCAGGCCATGGTCACACAACACCGACAATCCGCCCGCAACAAGATCAATAAATCAGAGGACTTTGAAGCGGGCATGCAAGCGGCACTTCAAACGCTCTACCCCCAAACGGCGACCGACTGGCTGAAGGCACAACTTGAGGTGCCACCCTAGAAAGATTCGGTGTTTTGCAAAACAACCGGTTGATTATAACCAGAGAAGGGTTCAGCAGGAATGGCAAAATCTGAAAAGACCGCCTCCCATGTTGGATCCGATACATAAGTGGGTGGTGATTCCGGATCCGGCATGGCACCATCCCAATGGATTGGAATGACCTGAGTCGGATTAAGCAAAGACACATAGGCCGCCAGTTCTGAGGGCTCAGAAAGACAATTTCCACAAGCCAGCCATAAATCGATCGGAAATTCACTCACTTCAGCCATATTGTCGGCATAAGTTTCACCAGAGCCATCCGCTGCATTCAACGGTCCCATTGTGTCTTGAAAAAAAATACTTTGCCCAAAGGGAAATTGCATATGGAAACTCAACACACCCCCATTTGGTGCCAGTGCGTAATCATCAGAAGGGGCGGTGAGTGCGTCATAGCTTCCCACCCCAGTCCAATCCGGACGCCAATGTGAGGTTCTAAACGCTTTGACAGTTACACCATCTACTACCGCCTCCCATCCATGGTCAATGCGGTGACAAGACAACCCCTCAACCAAATACCACGTGGTTGCACTTCCATAAACAGGTGAGTCATAGTGTGAAGCGGCAGTGCGCACATCAAGAGCATGATCGTAATGAGAGTGCCCCACCCATATCCGATCTACCTGTTGGCCAAGCAATTCAATCATCCATTCTTTCCCAAGGGCATTGGGTACCAGCTCGCCTGCAACTGGTCTTGAAAAAAATGGATCAAGCAGCCACAGCCGATCCGAAAAACGAATGCTTAAGCTGGTGACTCCAAACCAACGCAACTCAACATTGTCAATCCACTCAAGCTGCGAACCGATAGGCTTCGATGTGGCCAACTCCGAACATCCAAAAAGACCAAGTATAGAAATCATTCTGCATACTCCTTACAGTATCATGCCACAGATGAAGGGCATTGGATCCAAAGAAAGAAGTCACACATGAGCCCCACAAAAGAGAGGTGTTTTCGAACATAATGGGAATAGACATCAAATACAGTGAAAACCAAACATTAAAATCTCGACGCACGGCAATTTTGTACTAGAAAATACTATGCACTCTGAGCAAATCACAAGAACTGACTTTGACTTTATCTTCTGCGGTTTCGGTATTTCTGCCGGCCTGCTGCTCAGGGCATTGGAAAGAAAAGACTTGCTGGCAGGCAAACGGATTGCCATCATTGAGCCAAGACTTACCCGCACCAATGACAAAACCCTGTGTTTTTGGGCTGAACCAGACTCAGACATTGTTCAAGACAACTCTGACATCATCTCCAGCACTTGGCGGAAAGCGGCAGTTCCGCCCTTTCGAAACGAGTCACTAGCGCCATTTCGGTACCATCGC
>JAYYJC010000423.1:0-11442 GCA_036146655.1 Myxococcota bacterium
ACCGCCGACAAGTTGCACGGTTGACTCGTTTTCCAAGTTTTTCGATAGGGATTTTATATTGAGCCCCACAATTATCACAGATAATTCGCATGTTAATTAACCTTATTCATTACCCGTTACATGGGTAGCCAAATCAAAATAAACCGAGTACCTATCTATTGGCTTTCAACAAACCATGCTGTGTCAATTATGCAACTAATCTCAAATGCCCCCCCCATGCAGCCTTTATTTGGTTTGCTTAAACCATTCGAACAGCAGGCATACTCCGTCATTGTATTTCTTCCCAATTTGGCTTCCCCCTATGCGAGAGAAGCTGCGATCAGACTAAATACTTGGATTGCACCGTTGGATGAATTGGATACACAACTCATTTCGATTACCATGACCCCTTCTGCATTGGCACGAGATGCAATTCCTCGATTGCTGTTAAAGTTCCCCATCGTGTGTGATCCTGAAGGGGTTCTCTTCAAGCATTTTTCAATTATGCCCGGCTCAGCCTGGCAATGTGTGCCAAGCCGTTTTCCAAGAAGAGGCGTTTTCAGGGCCATGTTGGAATGGCGACAGGCATTTCGAGCGCTGGGTGGTGTGATCATCTGTCAAAGCTCTTCAATCATTCACAATGCGAAGTTCTCAAAAATCGATACCATTCCGAGACTTGAACCCATACTTAAAACCATCCGTGCTACTCAAAAGTGAATGGATAGAAATCTCTAACAGGATGTCAATTCGACAACTATGTGACCTTTGAAAATAATAAAGCCCTGACTGAGGAGATCGGTTATTTGGGCGCCCTAGTCATTTCTATGGGATATGTATGAATACTTCGCAACTCCGAAATGTGGCCATTATTGCCCATGTCGATCACGGAAAAACCACCCTCGTTGATCACATGCTTCGCCAAGCAGGCACTTTCCGTGAAAATCAAGAACTTGAAGACCGTGTCATGGATTCAATGGACCTTGAAAAAGAACGCGGCATTACCATCCTTGCGAAGAACACCGCAGTCTGGTACAACGACACAAAAATCAACATTGTTGATACGCCAGGACACGCCGATTTCGGAGCAGAAGTTGAGCGTGTGCTTCAAATGGTTGATGGTGCAATTCTTCTTGTAGACGCTTCGGAAGGCCCTTTACCGCAAACCCGTTTCGTCCTGCAAAAAGCACTGTCAGAAGGCATCCGAATCATGGTGTGCATCAATAAAATAGATCGACCTGATGCACGAATTGATGGAGTGTATGAAGAAATATTTGATCTCTTTATTGACCTTGATGCCGATGATGAGCAAGTCGAGTTCCCTATTGTATATGCCTGCGCAAAAGAAGGATATGCACACACTGAACCCAAGCTCGAACCAGGCGATCTTCGTTGTTTGTTCGATATGATTGTAAAAGAAGTGCCACCACCAAAGGCGAAATCTGAAGAGATACCTCAGTTTCTGATTACTCAACTTGGCTTTGACAACTACCTTGGCCGTCTGACCATTGGCCGTTTGTTCAATGGTACACTCAAGCGCAATCAAGATCTTTTGCTTGTAGGAGATGGTTTTGAACGCAAAGTTCGCATCTCTCAACTGTTTACTTACGAAGGTCTCAAACGCATTGAAGCAGATGAGATTGTTTCAGGTGACATTGCTTGCATCGCGGGTATTGATGAACTCAACATTGGGGATACTTTAACTTCAAGAGAAGATCCCAAACCCATCAAACGGCCTCGTGTTGATGAACCCACCATCGGGATCTTATTTATGGCCAATACTTCTCCGATGGGTGGCAAGGAAGGCAAGTATGTCACTGGAAGACAGATCCGTGAGCGTCTTGAGCGGGAAGCCATGTACAATGTATCGATTCGACTTGAAGATTCCGGTCGCTCCGATGAAATTCGCGTCTTTGGAAGAGGTGAACTTCAACTCGCAATTTTGATGGAACAAATGCGCCGTGAGGGCTATGAAATGAGTATTTCAAAGCCTGAAGTGAAATACATTGAGGAAGATGGCATCACCAAAGAGCCTTTTGAACTGGTCATCATGGACTTTCCTGCAGACTTCATGGGTGTTGTCAGTGAGAAGATAAACCTTCGTAAAGGCAGCATGGTTGACATGACCACCTTAGAGTCAGGCCGACTTAGAGTAAGCTACCGTATTCCCGCTCGAGGTCTGATTGGTTTTAGAGGCGAATATCTCAATGACACGAGAGGCCAAGGATTACTCAATACCTTATTTGATGGTTGGGATGAGTTTGCAGGACACATCACATTTAGAATCAACGGTTCCTTGGTTGCAGACCGCAAAGGTTCGACAACTGCCTATGCCCTCTTCAGCATTCAGCAACGTGGGAAGCTTTTCGTCAAAGAAGGCGTTGATGTTTACGAAGGCATGATCATTGGCGAATGTTCTCGGCAAAATGATCTTAATGTAAATGCCACTAAATCAAAGCAGTTAACCAATGTTCGTTCTGCGGGAGCAGATACCAAACTTATTTTGGCTCCCCCTCAACAGCTCACCTTGGAGAAGGCCATGGAGTTTATTGCAGAGGACGAACTGGTTGAAGTGACCCCAACGGCTATCCGCCTTCGAAAGAAAGTACTTGCAGCCAATATGCGTTCAGTTGTTCGTGGACCGAAAAAGGGAAAGAAGTGAACGCAGACCCTTGGTCTGTGCTCATCATTACTCTTTACGGTGGTGCTCCGTTAGAGGGGTGCATCCGTAGCATTCAGTCTCAAACCGTATCGCCCAATCGCATCGTTGTCGTAGTCACTGCTGAGCACTCGTTGACCATTGATGGTGTTGAGGTGATTTGTCTTCAACGCAATGCACATTATGCCGAAGGTGTAAATGTGGGTATAGATGCGCTTGCCAATGAAAATATTTTAATCCTGAATGACGACACTGTGCTAGCGCCAGACTGTATCCAAGAGATTTCAATGCAAGGCATTGACCATATTATTCAACCCCAAATCTGCCTGCAAGCCAATCCAGATCAACTGGATAATATTGGACATAAAATTTGGCCAGATGGTATGAATTTTGCCTACAAAAGAGGACAAAAACAAAAAAATTACCCAAACGAAGCTCTATTGATTTTCTCGGGAGCAGCAGTTGCACTGCCTTCAAAAATCATTGCTCGTGTGGGTAAGTTTGATGTTCGCTTGTCCCCTTTCGGTGAGGATGTCGACTATGCGTTACGAGCAAGCCGTAGAGGAGTAATCATTCAGAGTTGTCCCAAAGCCAAAGTCTATCATCGCCTCGGAGGCTCTTATGGAAGAGTCAGCAACCAAAAGATTTTTTGGGTTGAGCGCCATCGACTTCTCTTAATGCTAAAATCTGCTCCTCCAGCACTGATTTTTAGCTTACCCTTGAGTTCAGTTCTCCGCTATCTTTTACAGTTTTACGGTACTTTAAACAACCAAGGAACAGCACCAAGCCCTCGATTTGAGCATGTGCTTGCAATCTTTAAAGCCTATATTTCAGCCAGCCGGTCCGCTTCCAGTATGATACAATCCAGAAAACAGGAACAGATCGAGTGGACCCTCAACAACAGGACTTTCCTACAACAATGGTTCAAACAGCTTCCAAGCCTGAACGAGATTTGGCATCCTCCACTCGGATCATCATCCCCACATACGGAACCCAATCCGCATTAGACTCTTTGCTGGAGGAACTGCCATCCGTTTGGCTGAACAGGTGCATTGTTGTGGATGATGGCTCTCCTGTTCCCATACGGGCCCCGGAGGCGGTAAAGATCATAAGACACCCACAAAACTTAGGCTACGGGGCCGCTCAAAAATCAGGATACTGTTTGGCCTTGGATGATAAACCTAAATACATCCTGATGATTCATGGGGACAATCAATACAGTGTGTCACATAGCCTTTTGTTGCTCTCTCACCTTAAAGACGCAGATATCGTTTTGGGTTCTAGGCACCTTTGGCCTCAATCGACCCATTATCCTGCGTGGCGAAAAACTGGAAATCGACTTCTCACTCGGCTGTCAAATTGGCGCTTCAAAAGACAACACACCGACCTTCATAGTGGAGCGAGAGCTTATACTTCTAAGGCGCTAAATACTCTAGATTTTGATTCGTTTTCAGATAGCTATCTGTTTGACCAACAACTTCTATTATCCGCTTTTAAGAAAAATATGCGATTGGCCGAGTGTCCAATGCCTCCAAAGTATGATGAGACTGTGCTTCGAATAGCTTTCGTTCCTGCACTGCGCTATGCGCTTGGCTGTTTGCTTTTAAACTTGCGCTGAGCGTACCACTGTGCAGAGGCTTCGGTCCCCTCATAAATCAGGGAAGCCCAATCTCTTCTAAAGGCGGCACCGAAACTGCGAAGGGCCAAATCCGTCAAGTGGATTGGTTCAGATTGATTGAGTTGACACCGAACCCCCTCAATATTGACTTCTCTTGTCCAGAGAGATCGCACGGAGGGTTGGTGAGAATGAATAAAGAGCGCATTTTGCACCAAGCCAACAGATTTCCCATGAGACCACATCAGGTCTTCGGCAATGGACACATCCGGTAATGGAGTTTTGACAAGTGTTTCCCGTCGGTAAACCGTGGCCACATGATCTGTTTGAGGAAAGTTTATCGTACATTGACCAGCAGGCATCCATTCTCGTAATCGGCGGTGCAAATATAACGGTGCTGAAGGCCATGGCAACTGTCTTGCCACTGTGGCGTCCCAATGCCCTTGTTCGAGTTGGCTAACAAGGCGTGAGACAGCACCCATGCCCACTGGAGAAGCGTCATCAACTGAAAATAAGATAAATGGTGATTTCACAAGTTCAACAGATGCTTGACGGGTCCGGCCATGTCCCTCCCAAGGGCATCGATGTATGCGAACCCTAGGATGAGGGTCAAAGTGCAATTCAGTGGTTCCATTTGCCAAAATAATGATTTCGTACACCGCTGGATCATCTAAAAAACCATTTATTCCAATTGGAACTGTCCGATGAGTCGGAATAACCACCGTGACGGAATTTAGATACTTGGCAGGGGTTTCATAAGCAGTCGAACAACCAAGATGACCCAATGTATCGAGATAAATGGCTTCACAAGGGCTATTCGGTGACCAAGACCACCCTTTTCCACTTGCATAAAGCTCGTCCATTTGCACTCTCTGCCGATGTGCAATACCTGAAATGGATTGAATTGACTTTCCAGTATGAACCATGATCTTCAACTTATCATTCATCCACGGTCTAAGCATGGGTCAAATAGCAATGGCCCAGGAAGCATTGACACTCAACATTGTGTCAAACCCAAGTTGGTCTCATGAACAATATCAATCATTTATAATCGAACTTAAACGCCATGATATCAATGCCCAGTGGGCTCCTGACCCGAAAACCCATGATGCATTGTCTGAACCCAGCTTCTGGCTGTTTCATGGATTGGCTGGTCCTTACCATGGGTTGAACACCCCGCCCAATACCTGTGGACTTATTTTACTGGGTGTACCCACACAAGTACCTGAGACAAGCTTATTGCCCAATATTCCAATTCCAAGCCCTGGAACCAAAGCGGGCCGATGGTTTGAACATTGGAGACAAAGTGAACACACCCAACTTCCGCTCACCAAAATACCCACACTGGTTCTAAGTTCATCAAAGGATTACCTAGCCCCTCCGGAATACGCATATAAAGGGCTTCCCTTCATTGACTTTATCCGTTTCAGTCCAATCAACTCACTGCCAGAACCCACACATCTTGAGTTCGTAGACAATCCCATGACAGTCCGGCTTATCAGTCGATGGATCAAAGACCACCCATGTTGATGAGTGTTGTGCTGTCTGGAGTCGCTTTGGCGAAAAGTTTTTGCCAAGACCCAAATGAATCGTTGATTGTAAAAGCTGATAAATCTGCGATTTGCCTTCACCATTATCCAGGAGAAGGTCCTCCTGTTCTATTGGTTCACGGTATTTCTTCCAATGCGGCTTTTTGGGATGTTTCAGATGGCCTGTCAGTGGCCAAAACCCTCCAAGCCAACGGGCTCGATGTTTGGGCCATTGATGAGCGGGGACATGGTGAAGCCAAGCAAACAAAAACAAAAAAAAGACAACGGCACGGCTGGCAAATAGATGACTATGGTTTCTATGACATCGATGCGGCCATTCGTCACATTCAACTCCACAACCCAAATCGCATTCATTACATTGGGCATTCTCTTGGTGGAATGGCCCTTGCGCCTTATTTATACATGCATGGAGCTAATGCACTCGAAAGCATCACGGTGATGGGATCTCCGATGAATTTTCAGCATCCAGATTTGTTGTGGCAACTCTCCAATCGAGTGGCTTATATAACCCCCCCACACATTCCAACGGATTACCTTGCCTGGATGGGTTCTTTGTTCCCCAAAAATCCATTTCAAATCGATGAGATGCTATTTGCACCCGGCTCAATGACAGGAAAAGAGCGAAGGCAAATGTATCAGCGTGTGGTCTCGCCAATGACGAGACAAGAAGTGCTTCAACTTCATCACGCCATGAAAAATGGGGCATTCTTATCTTCAGATGGCACAGATTATCGGACCGTCTTGGCTGAAACAGAGACCAGAACACTCGTCATTGCAGGCAGAGGAGATTATGTGGCACCCACGGACAGGGTTTACGGCTATTATACAGCCATGGGATCCTCAGATAAGCATTGGCTGGTTGTGGGAACTGATTTTGGGTTTGAACACGACTACGGCCATTTGGACATGGTCATCAGCCAATCAGCACAGCGAGAGATCATTCCGCTCTTGGTGGATTGGATTAACCGTTCGGATACTCAGAGTGTTTTTCCAAACGGCCCTTTACCTTCTCGACAGGATACTTCTGTTCATTGATGGCAATTTTATTTTGAGTGGCCCGAATGAGATCAATACCCGCTTTGTCGCAAAAGTTGAGCAGACAAATCAACACATCAGCAGCTTCATCTGCCACTTTTTTTGTTCGGCTTTCGACCGGTGGCTGCGGACCATTGTCTGCAGACCAGAGATAAAGTTCCAACAATTCAGATGCCTCTACGCTGAGTGCCATGGCAAGATTGCGAGGTGAATGGTATTGGCCCCAATCACGGTCCTGATTGAAAGTTCTTAAACGGCTTTGAATCTTGGATAGGCTCATGTGTTCATCAGGTGACAAAATACCTCCTTTAAGTGTGACTTCAGATGTCATATGCTAGATTATGCCGTATTTTATTAACCAGAAGGTAAGTTCCATGAAAAAATCACTTGTGACATTGGCAATTCTCATTGCATGTGAGGGCCCTAAGTATAACCAAGGAAATGACATCATCATTGATGACACTGGAGACACAGGGTCTGGAGACGACACTTCGGATACCTCAGACACCTCTGACACCTCCGACACTTCGGATACCAGCGACACTTCAGATACCTCAGACACCTCTGACACGAGTGATACTTCAGATACTTCAGACACCTCCGACACAGGCAGCGAAGTTTGTAAAAACGATTATCACCCCATTCACAATGGTGGCTGGACCAAAGAATTTACGGC
The DNA here is from genome assembly GCA_036146655.1 of Myxococcota bacterium. Lineage (GTDB taxonomy): Bacteria > Myxococcota_A > UBA796 > UBA796 > UBA796 > JAYYJC01. The sequence goes on from JAYYJC010000423.1 coordinate 7,512, forward strand.
CAGCTATGAAGGCGCAACAGGTACAGCCTCAATCATCGGCATGGGCACCACAACCTACAATGGGGTTGATGCTTACGCTTACCAAGATGTGCTCACCACAGATAATGGTTCTGGTTGGGATGTTGTGTCCTATGTTGCTTGTGACTATCAGGGTGATGAAGGAATGTTTTTGATGGGCTGGCAAGGTGTTTCAAATGAAGTAAGTGAACTTATTCCTGGCTTTCCAATTACCAACACTTACAACATCGTTGCGAGTTTATCAGTTCCTCGTCGGTATATGAGCCCTGAATATGCAGTCGGATACGAAGGCACTTGGAGTTACAACTACACCCTCAACATGACTGTGGACTTCCAAGGCACCCCCACTCCTGTCACACAGCCCACTCAAGGCTCTTACTCAGATGCAGGTTTTCAAGAGGTTGTATTGTTCGATGGTCAAACCGTCATGGCGTACAAGTCCGTCAACCAATTTGAAATTTCTGACAGTTTTGGTACCGCAACGCCCGGCTACATTGAACAATATTGGGTCAAAGGCTTGGGCCTCGTTCGGGAGATCTACATCGACCCCACCTCCAATGCCACAGTGCTTTCCAAAGAGCTTTCAGGTTATTCTGGCTTGTCTGTCATTGAATAACAATCCGTAATCAGATAAGGGAAATTTACGGAATTTGCATCGGAGTATTTATGTGGTTTTCCATGGCGCTATTTATCGGTAGTTCAATCAGTCTGGCAGATCAGCCGGAACGACCATTGAGGCCAACAACGCATCCTGGAGATCCTGCTCTGTCCGAAGGCAATTTGGTTAACTTTCAAAGGCTCTATGTTGATCCGGATACGGTGGCTAATCAGTTAATACCAAGTCAAGCCATCAGAGGTTCAGAAGGCAAAAGCCTAGCAGTGATCAATAAGACCACTGGTTGGACAGATGTTACCATATCTGGCGTTCAGATTGGACGCATACCCCCATTGACAACTGCCATAATTCACGGCGTGAAACCAGGGATTTATACAGTTGAACAATCCGTTGAAAACACACAGTACAGCTTGACCGAAATGGTAAAGACCAGCAAAATTGAAGGCATCATAACCCCAGGCAATGCCAAGGCTTCCATCGCTGCAACTCCTGAATATGTCAAACCCGTATTTGACACCCAAGAGCCTCCGATTGGTGGTCAGTTGGCCCCGTATACTTTTCCAAATGTTGGGCAGTCCATCAACACTATTTCTGGTGATGATCAAGAACAAGTCCTGACGGTGGAAGAATAAAATTAAAGGGTGTAAAGCAGTCTGGTTCTGATAAGTTAGAGACATGCTACTTAGTCTGTTTATTAGTTGCAACCCTGAATGCATTGGTATCAACTGTGCAGAACCCAATTTCACACCGCAGTTTGAAGTTTTTTTCGGCAGTATTGCGCCTGATAAAGCCACTGCACCTGATCTGAGCGTAACTCATTCGGGTGACTGGGTGGAGAAACTGTCAATTCACTTGAGCAATGAAGAATTGTATATTGGCTCGCCTCAAGAATCTGCCATTTACAGGGTGGTTGCCAAAGAGGATTTGGCGTGGGACTTGGTCGAAGAAGAGCCATTATTTTCAATTTCTGATGCAGATTCTTTTGGTGATAATATTCACAGTTTGCGATTTAATAATGAAAGCGACTCGCCTGAGCTTTTGTTGGTATCTGCACCCAAGTCTTCCCATCTTGAAAGCGCTGTGGATGTGGGTGCTGTATTCATTTTGGAAAAAGATGGCTCCGTAATTACCGAAATCAGAGGCTCAATGAATGGGTATGAATTCGGAGATGAAATCTCGGTTTGCTCAGACTTAGATGGGGATGGTTGGGAAGACTGGATTGCTGCACAAAGCACGAGTTCGACAAACTCAGATTTTTCTGGTGAGGTCATCATTGGATTATCAAGTATATGGCGCACTGAAAATGTTTTAAACACCACGGACTTTCCACGAATATATGGTGATTCGACAGGCGCACGGTTCGGAGGAGCCATCAGTTGCAATCTGGATGTAGATGGCAACAACTTAACTGATATATTCATCGGGGCTGCGTTTCAGGATTCTGATGGCATAGACGCCAGTGGTTCCATCTACCGCATTGAGGGCATTCCATTAAGCACTGGAACTTATTTCATCAATTCACTTAATCCCACCATATACGCTGGCTTATCTGAAAACGATTGGTTGGGGTGGTCGTTGGCAGTGGCAGACTTGGTAGGAAGTTCCACCCCTGAACTTATCGCCGGCGCCCCTGGAATTGACGAAGGCCGAGGGGAAATCTGGATTTGGAGAGGTGAAGAACTCAACAGCACCGATCCCCTACCTCGTTATCGCATTGTATCTACTTACAATGATTTTCGACTTGGAGAAGCAATCACCACTTTAGACATGAATGGAGATTCGCAAATTGACCTCTTAGTTGGAGCGCCTCAGAGCAGTCTACTGTCACGGTTAAACACTGGTGGAGGCTGTTTTGGATTTCTTGGTGAAGAAAAGACCGTCGGATGGCCAGCAATACAAGACCTAGATGATGCAGACTGGCAATACTTTGGAGACAATGATAAGCAGCACACCGGACTACATTTGAAGAGTTCAAACCTCAATGATGATGAATTTTCGGAATGGGCCGTTTATTCAGAAATACCCTAATGAACCACTCGGAGTGTTCAGTGTCAAAAGATCTACTAGAAGAAGTAACAGCAGCCACAGTAAAGGCAGCTGAAATCGTCGCCTCCTATTATAAAGATGGCTTTACCGTGAAAGATAAGGGAGAAGACAACCCAGTGACAGAAGCTGACTTAGCAACCAATGACTTTTTGGCTGAAGTTCTACCAAACTTAAAGCCAGAAGCTGCTTGGCTCAGTGAAGAGACAAAAGACAGCCCTGAACGGCTAAAACACGAATGGGTTTGGATCGTCGACCCACTTGATGGAACACGAGAATTCACAAAAGGAATACCCGAGTTTGTCGTAAGTGTTGCTCTCGTACATAATCAAAAGGCCTATTTAGGTGTCTTAGTAAACCCCATCACTAAACAGGTATTCTCAGGACTGATTGGTCACGGGGCTTATCTCAATGGTAAAAAAATAGAAGTCACAGAGCATCACGAACTGCAAGGCGCCAAACTCGTATGCTCACGATCAGAAATGGCAAAAGGGTGGTTTGATGAGTATGAAGCGCAAGGCGTAACACCGACAGCTGTTGGCTCAGTCGCTTACAAATTTGGTCTTGTGGCTGCAGGTTTGGCTGAGGCCACTTTTACACCCCGTCCGAGATCTGAATGGGATATTGCTGCAGGTGTAGCGATTGTTGAAGCTGCAGGTGGTCGGTGCAGTGACAAAACAGGCTCCCCCTATCGGTTCAACCAAGCAAATATACTTGTGGATGGCGTACTTGCCAGCAATGCACACATTCATGATGACTTGCTTAAATTAATGTGATGCAAACGGGCCTGAAGTTCTTTTGCATCAGGCCAACTTAGCTTGGCCCGTCGAATATGTGCCTCAGCTGCCTCATATTGGCCATCACCGATTAAATCATCAATCTTCATTAGCAAGCCATCAAGACTTGGAGCCACTTTCTTTGGTTCCATTTTCATTCGAAGCTGCCTGCTTTCGCGGCGCCATTTACTCCCATCGGGAAGCAACGACAAAAGACGCTCCATTAGTTGAATACGACCCATCTGAGCGGCATCAGTGGCCAAACCGAGCAAGGCATGCGGATTGTTGATGACCTTTTGAATGGCTTTGTCTTCGAGTGCTCTTCTTTCTTCATTATAGTAGTGTTGTGAGCTTTTTAGTATTTTTCTTGCTTGTGAGGTATAGATAGACTTGAGGATACGAGGGAATAACAACACCACAAGCCCACCGAGTATCCACATGCGGTATGCAACAGGCACATGAATGCCAAAGACCCCAA
>JAYYJC010000424.1:0-5451 GCA_036146655.1 Myxococcota bacterium
AGTCTCCTCGCCTGACTTACGAGTAAAGTTGACATGTTCAGCAGTCAGCTGTCGATTTTGGTACAAAACAGAAGCATGACCAACTGGAAAGGCTTCTCCCCACAAGTCTGCCTTATCTAGCTCCAGAGTTGCTTTTACAGCCAAATTATTAATTGGGCCATTTATGGTAGCCATACCTATTGCATGCGAGTCAAGGCCAGGAAGATCAAAAAATATCTTCATAAGGTCTTGAGCTTGTGAGTCCTGTGTTTCGATGTGTGCATTCAAACTCAATGGTGCATTGAAATCAAAGTCAAGTCTCCCGTTTAAAATGGACTTCCCAAGCTTTATGTCATTCAAGTCAAAGTTTAAGTGTTTGAGGTCCGGAAGCTCGTATTGAAACTGAATGGCATCTGCAAAGTAAAATCCAGCTGTGGAGAACCGTCGCGCACGGCCATAACCACCACCCTTTAGTCCATTTGTAGGGCCCTCAATGGCGCCATATATTTGACCGTAACCATGCAACTGTGCGCCACCGAGTGGTGCAAGGTGTGAAAAATCAAATTTTGAAAAAGCATAGTCCAGCTCTAAATAAGGTCCATTTTTCCAGCTGAACTGCGTTCGGATTGTGCCTTCGGTATTTGGCAATCTAATCTCTTTAGCATCCAGTCCAAAAGCTTGATTTTCAAGCCACATTTCTCCTGAAAGTGCCAGCTTTGGAATTACCAACAATGGCTTATCTACAGCTTCAATCGATTGACCCGCCACCAGAAGTGATGCGGCCATGACATCCACATTCCCTCGAAACTCAAATGGCTTTAATCGTCCGCCAATATCCAATTCAATGTCCAACAGAGAATCAACCCAAGCGGCCTCAGAAAGGCTTAAAGCCCTCGCCATTTCGACAAAATGGAGACCTGTACCCATCCCGTTGGCCACAAATCGATTGTTTTGTGGGTAGATTTGCAATGACAAATCGACTTCACCCGCTGCATACGGAATTTTCAGCGATTGAATAACGATGTAATTTTTTCGCCATGTCCAGTCACTGTCAATGTTTCCAATCTCAAACCGTCGCCAATCACCATTCTTGGTTTTGACATTGGTCACTAGATTCTGTGTTCTGATGTCTCCCTGAATCTTTGGATTCGACAGACTACCACCAGGCTTGATAGTGACCGTTGCATCACCAAAAAGTTCAATCCTTTCTTTCAATCTTTCAGGAATAACAGAACTGAGATCTGTAGATGCTTCAAGATTTCCATATATATTGACAAAATCTTCTGACCCAATGAAACCTGAAATGGGAATACTTTCAATGTTGAGATCAAGCTCCGGTATGTAAAAGCGATTGTGTTCAACTTCAAAATCACGCAGATGGATGTCTTGAATGTCAACATCCCTTTGCTGCATTGACAACTGTATGCCCTTAGCATCAAGCTGATGAGCCTTTCCCTCCCCAAAAAGATCGATGTCTTTTATAACGAGATCGATTTTCTCGGATTGAACTGTGAAAGACCCATCGATGATTTGAATACTATCCCATGGCAACTGATTGAGCTGTGTATTTCCGGTTCCTCTTTGTCTAAACCGAAAATTTTCTATGCCCTGTGGATCAATACGAAGCCAAACTGAAGGATGATCTACTGTTATTTTTTCAATCCATTTTCCGTACCAAGGAAGATGAAAATCAAGACTTAAAGTGGAGACTTGGATAGTAGGGTCACCGTCAAGTTGCTGAAACTGCAGGCCATTCAATTGAATCTGGCGTGCAATCCACTTTATTTGTAGGTCTGCAATGCTTACCTCTTCGCCAGTTAGGCGGGTAAGCTCTTTGCTTAAGAAAAGACGAAGAACATTCTCAAGAAATGGCGTACCAAATACCACAAGACCAATGAAGCCCAAGAGCCACATAAATTTGCGGTTTTTTTTGTTCGATGACTGTGTCTGCTGTCTTTCCACTCGAGGGACCCTTATGAGCCATTAATCAACATCTCTGCATGCCAATCTGTTCGTTTCGAATGGGTGCCTAGAGATACAGATGGCCATTAAAGTTTCTGAAGACCAATCTTCAACGCTTCACAATCTCGACGCTTGTAATGCGGTGCGGCTTCAATCAAATCCCCCAGAATCTTAATTGCTGGTGCAGGTTTTTTAGCCCGAATATATATCTGCAAGAGTTCCCAAAGCGCATCAGGATAACTGGGGTCGCTTGAATCGTTTGAATCAAGCGCCGACTGTATCTTGGCTTTGGCTTGCCGCAACTTACCTAAGTTTCGCATCGACTCACTGAATATGACCGCAGCGGAAAGTCCCTTCAAAGACTCGGATGCCTGCGCAGCGGCTTCAAACTGGCGGGTTAGTAACAGCCCTCTCGCTTCTCGAACTTCTTCCGTGTCCTCAGATGAACCTCCTGCATCAATGGCTTCATCTTTAATAATGGGCTCATCGTCGAGGTCCTCAATTGAATCATCATCCTCTTCGGATACGCTTTGGCTACTGACACCTTCATCTGTTGGAGTCCCGATTTGAAAGCGGCTGGGGTCAAAATCCATAGGATCAATGTCGGAAAATCCCTGTTCTTGGAGATCTTGCTGAAATTCTGCCTCTTGGTCAGTGTCCATCGCCATGAGTTCCCCAAACCGAATGAGTGCGGCTTCATCATCCGGATCAATTTCGAGAACTTTAGTCAAAACATCTACAGCCTCGTTGATTTTCCCATCCGCCACGAGACCCTCAGCTTGCTGCTTCAGGGCACTGGTATCTTCTTTTGCTTTGGAACTTTCAGTAGCCGTAGATTCAGAACCCTCATCATTTTCAGATGCAACTTCTTCAACCATATCCATGAAAAAAGGATCTGGTGAGTTGAGATAATCGTCATTCAACTCATCATCAACATCTGAACCAGTGATGACAGCCAGCCGTGTCGTGACTTGCTCTGTCGCTTCGGTCGATCGCACTCTAAGCTTTTGCAATGCTTCTGCAGCAACACTTATCTCACCGAGTGCAATGTGGGTTTCTATGAGCAATACTTGCACTGGAAGAATGGAGCGCATCTTTTTATCGCAGCGCGTTAATGTGGTCTTTGCATGTTCATACAGTCGATAGTCGTACATGACACGAGCACTAATCACAACCTTCATTTCTGCTTCTGTACGGGGTTGAGCCCAATTTTGAACATGCAAGCGCAGGGAGGCCCTCAGAACCTGCTCATCGGCCTTTTGAATGGCCTTTACAATTTCGGGGTCTTTATTTCCACATTTTACCGCTTGTCGATAATCGTGCAGTGCCTTCTCAATGTGTCTGTCTTTTTTACGCTGCTCTGCTGCTTGAATCCAAAGCTTTTGAGCTTTAGCAGCCTGACCTACGGCCATTAGGGCTTCACCAAATAATTCTAAGACCAATGGTTCTCGCTTATCCTCAGAGCTCACTTGTTTAAGCCATTCGAGACTCCGAATGGGCTCACCACAAATAAGTCGAGCTTCAGCTGCTCTGGTGAGACCATCAGTATCAGGTTTCATTTCAATGGCGCGTTCTAAAAATCTTGCTTGATCTTGAGGACGACCCAGTTGACGAGATTGTTCGGCCAATGCTTTCCATTCATCTGCAGCCTTCTCAGACCAATTTGCATTTTCCAGAAGTTCTGCCAACTTAATTTTTTCTGAGAAATCAGCAGGCTTAAGTAAAATTATTTTTCGTTGGATGTCCTGTGCGACATCTGGTTTTTGACGCGTTGTCATCTCTACGGCTTTGCCGTAATTGTCAAGCGCATCATTTTCATACCCTGACTTTGCTTGACATTCAGCCAACTCGACAAACATTTCGTGATCTTTCGTCCGCAAGCGAACAAGCTCTTTGTATAGCGGAATGGCTTGACGGTGTTGACCATCCTTCACTAAAGACTCAACAACTTCGAGAAAACGACGCTCAGCTTGCTTGTTTTGACCAAGTTTAAGATGCAGCTCAGCAACGGTTTTGCGTATGCGCCTTGATCTGGGATCATGCTGGAGGATCCGCAGATATATATTGAGTGCATCTTGGTTACGGCCACGCTGAAGGGCCTTCATTGCGTCTTGTTCAAGTTTCTGAACATCAAGTGACATTGCTACTCCCTGTGTTTCTGTAGCATAGCCGATTTGGGATTAAAAAGGAAATTATTCCCGTTCAGATGGCACCTTACTGATAATGGCAAGTAAGCCAAGTTCATAGCTCTTCGCCCCAAAACCCATGATTTGACCAATGGCAATGTCACGAAAAAAGCTGTGATGTCGAAATGATTCTCGTGCATAAATATTACTTAAATGAACTTCGACGAATGGAAGCTGTCGTGCAAGCAATGCATCTCTCAATGCTATTGAGGTATGTGTGAAGCCACCAGGATTAAAAACCAATCCATTGGCGTCTGTCTTGTGGATAATGTCAATCAACTCGCCTTCGTGGTTGGACTGCTTAAAGTCAATGTCAACATCATGAGCAATTGAGACTGATTGTAAAAGCGCTTCAATGTCTTGCAGTGTTTCAGCCCCATAATGGTGCTGTTCACGGATACCGAGTAAGTTAAGATTCGGCCCATTGAGAACCAAAATCTTCATGTTTATTCGCCAGCTGAAATGTCAAATGATTCAGAGTCAACACCAATGCTTGCAAGAATCTGAACATCACCAAACCCTTCTAGATCAGACACTGGCATCATATCAACCATGCTGTAAACCCGAAGAAGACCTCGGCCATCTGTTTGTCCACTCATCAGTGTTGGAGCATACCAATAGTAACCTGCGGTATCCGAATAAGAAAAGGCATTGGCATAAGTTCCAGCAAACTGGTAAAACTGCTGTGTGCTGGTGTCCCAATACCAGGCGCACCAATCTTCCGCCAAAATGTAGTTACCGTTGTCATCTGAGCAGGCATCTTTAACATCATCTGTGGACTGTACATTGGCAGGAAGACCAGGATAACTGACCAGTTGGACAGCTTCTTGCGGTATCAGATAAACACCAGAGAAACTGCTGCTAATTTCAACTTTGACATTTTCCAGCGGAACATTGTCACTGTTTACGACCATCACATCAAAATAAAGCAATGTACCTGCGAGATCAAACTCGTTCGCCTCTTCACTCCAAGCCAGTGTGACATCTCCAGAAGACAAGACAACTTGAGAACCATAAGGGGCATCAATCTGATTGACAGTACATGCCGATAATCCAAAGCTGGATAGCAGGGCGATGATACGAACAGTTGCTTTTTTCATGACGGCTCCGAGAAATAGGAAAACAAAGATGATAGCTTTTGTATAGGGAATTGAAATAGGTGAGCATGACCGATTGAGGTCACATGGGTTAAATTTATCATACCATGATCGATTTTTTTATCATAGAGAGATGCGTCCACCAAATGTGAGATATTTTGAACCTGAACAGCAGTAGGAAGTCCGAGTTCTACTAGTAGTTTAGCCGTTTTATTGAAAATATCAAG
>JAYYJC010000425.1:0-10000 GCA_036146655.1 Myxococcota bacterium
TTCAATGCGTTCTAAAGCAAGACTGTATTGTCCAACATGGACAGCAGACCAAGCAGCTAGGGCCAGCATCATTCCAGAACTGGGATTTAAGTTTGTCGCCTCCTCGAAGCAATTATGGGCGGTTCTGAAATCTCTTCGAAACAAGGCACGGTGGCCTTCTTGAAAATAACCACTTGCTTCATCGGTGGGCAGTTCACTCACTCCAAAGCTGCTGTAGGTTTTGACCAACGATATAATGGAAGCACATGCAGTGTCTATCCGTTGAAGAATCTGAAATATTGTACGGCGATCTTGGACTTGATATTCAGGTTGAAGGTACCGTTGGTGTGATTTTTTTCGTTTGACTGTATGGTATCGAATCAATGAAAGGTTTAATGTGGGACTTATTCCAAGGATTTCCCAATCATTGAGATTTTGGAGATAGCTGAGTTCCTGATGAAGCTGTTCGGCTTCATCAGGAACCAGTAGATTGGGTGCTTGGTTATGATGTTCGTTGTTTTCAGGCGGAGAAAAGTTTCGAAATTGAATAAGGCCCAACATGAAAAGTTACTCGAGATTTTGTTCCATTTGGGTGGGGCGCAAGCCATGAACTCTAAACTGGTGCTTCAAAGGATGGTTTGATTTTTCAGAAATGAGTGAGCGCAGATTTAAAGGCAGATCAATGGCCGTTAGACGACCACTGTTTGGTGCCAAAGTAATGGACAAGTACATGCGATTCTTCAAAAAACCGACTGTCGTTCGATTTTGGGCTGCGGTCCATAAAATTTTACCGACACTAATCCAGTCGCCCTGCCCCAATTTGGTTGACGGATAAAACCGAAATCCTTCGCCATAGAGACCGGCTTTAATGTGATTGATGGCAGTGCTAGACACCAAGCCCCCTTTGCAAATCTCGATCCTTTTTTGATTGTCAATTCGTTCCAGTTGGCCACTGAGTTCAAGTCGCCAAATGCGAGCCAAAATCTCTAGAGCATATGGGTGTGCGACATTGTCTGTTCGGTCAAGGCTGTGTCCTTCAAGAGTCATGTCTAGTTGCCACTTAAGGTCATCAGTTAGATGCTGTGGGGCAATTGTTAGGCTGTGAGGAAATTGAAACAGAGCTTCTTGTTGTGTGGGTTCAAGCAAATCAAGATCTGCGATGATGACCAATGGGACCGATGCTGCTGGGAGTACTTGCCTTAATTTGACAAGCAGTTTTATTGTATTCTTTCCAAGTTCGGCGAAGTCTACAATGAGGACTTGGGGAAGGTGTTGCTGTGCTATTGCTATTAAGGCGTGTCGATTGTGCGTGGCGCAAATGGGCCCACATTCTAAGGTTGACTCACACAAAAGACGGAGTGTGTCATTTGATCCGAAATAATAATAGCTCGCTTTTGGCAGGAGGATAGAACGGTGGAATTGGGTTCGATTTCTTCTGTGGTAGTGAGCCAATGGATTGAAAATTAATCTCAGTATTGACTTTACGCAGCCCGCATTTAAAGAAATTACTTGGTTGGGTTCAGTGTTTCGGCTACAGTTGTATTGTAACTATCACTTAGGAGTTCTGTATGTTTCGTTATGTCTTTCTTGCTGCGGGTCTGTTCTATGCCCAATCTGCATTTGCTTGTCCAATGGCCGATGCCGCTGCTTTTGCTGAAGCTGCTGCAAAGGTTGCTCAAGCTGAGGGCACCAAAGCAACTTATAAAATCGAAGGTATGACTTGCGGGTCTTGTTCTGAAAAGGTTGCGACTGTCGTCAATGCCGTTGAAGGTGTTCTTCTCTCTGCGGTCGATTACCAAACCGGCCGTATTGAAATCGCCTTTGACAGTCAGAAAACCAACTTGGCAAAGCTCGAAGCAGCACTTGCTGGCACTGGCTACAAAATTACCGAGAAGCCACAAGCCTAGTCGGGTGGCCGATTGACTCAAAGGCGCACTTGTAGTGCGCCTTTGTTTATTAACGACAATTTTTTGTCAAAGTACAGCACTGGACTGACATTTGTTCTATGGTTTTCTATGATATTTCACACGAGGTGAAGATTTATGGTCATACCGTATTTGTACTTTTATTTTGGAGTCCTTGCGTGCAGCGAATCCAAAGTTAGCGGTGACAGCGCATCCATTGAACAATGTGCATTTCGTGATGGTGACAGTGCACCATGCATTCTAGAGGGAAATCTTTGGAGAGCAGAATCGAGTATCGGTTATTCGGTTTTTATTGCTGTCAACGCTGTGGACCCGCAAGGTTATCTCGACATTACGATCAATGATAACAACTTCTTCCTGTACAATTCATCTGGTCAGCAGATGATTGTGGAAGAGTTGTACTGTGAAGATGTGGATGAAGGAGAAGAATCGCTACGATGTGTCTATTCCTTCTTACCCGCTCAATACCCCGAAGTAGATACCAACAACTTGGACAACTATCGAGCAACCGCCATCATCCGTGACTGGGAAGGGAATGAATCAGACGAAACAGAACTCGTGATTGGAGAGGCGCTTCCAGACTAATTCTTTGGCTTTTTGTCTGCAAACATGACCTTCCAGAGCCCATCGTTGACGATTGTGCCGTCTTGTTTAATAATCCGAGCTTGAAATGTAACAATCCCACGGCCAGGCTTCGAAGTGGGCTTTACTTGGCTGACTTTCATTTCAAGATGAATGGTATCGCCAAAAAAGGTTGGTGCTTTGTAAGCAAAACTCTGCTCAAGCAGTCCGATCGTGGTGCCTTCAAAGATTCCAAGCGTTTGAGAAAGACCTGTCGATATAGAGACGACAAGCATTCCATGCGCTATTCGTTGACCAAATGGGGTTTGAGCTGCGAAGACGGCATCTGTGTGAAGTGGATTGAAATCGCCAGACAAACCCGCAAAAGCAACCACATCGGCCTCAGTGACTGTACGGCGACCTGTTGTAAATTTTTGACCTATTTCGTATTCTGAAAAAAACATTCCTTTGGGCATGTGTGTTCTCCTGTTGTGGTCGCTTAGAAGTGATCTAGAGGCTCATTTGGTAAAGTGGGTGAGATCGCAAGATAAATGAGGTAATGATCTTGCTGTATTGGGGTAATATCAAGTGGATTAATGCTTGTATCTTCTCCAAGCTTTAACCCGATCAATAAAATGTTGTAGGTTTTCTTAAGCCATCTCGCCAGTTCAGAATACTGCATCGGTAAAGGTGCATCAGAGGGCAGTATAGACATATATAAATTGTAGTCTTTTGCACTGGCAATACGGCTCAACACTTGTGCTGAGCCGTGCTCTTTGACCGTGTGTGACAGCATTGAAAATCCAAGTTGAGTACTGGCAATGACTTCATCTGCACCAGCTGTTTTAGCATGATCTATGTTTTCAATATCCAAAATCTCTGCAGCAATGTGAAGGGGCTTTGCTCTCTGTGCGGTAACAGGATGCTTCTGCATGTATGATCTGACGGTGAACAGAATCAAAATGGTATTGGCATCAGCGATTTGAGGCAATACATTCCGACTGCCAACAATGATACATGAGTCAGCATAGGCAAGTCTGACTTTGTCTAGTTCACTCTCTTTGGTGGGGTCCCCTGGTATCCACTCAAACTCAGCTGGGACTTCGGGCGGTCTTTCTCCTCTTGAGAAGATGACCAGTTTGGTTATATCAGGATTGAACTCATCGAGTAAGGTATGCAAAAGAAGCTCTGCCTCTGAGGTATACCCGCAGATGACGAGGTGTTTCATTGTAGTGCTCATGCGAAATTGCTCGTTGCGAATGCTGAGAAAAGAATCAAGTAGGGTGTGACCAACCACACCAGCAAAAAGGGCCAAGGTAAACATTCCGGAAATCATGATGGCGCCACCCACCAGTTTTCCAAGATTGGTGACTGGAGAAATGTCCCCATATCCAACGGTCGTTAATGTGACCAGTGCCCACCAAATGCCATCATTAAGTGAATTGATGTTTGCATTGTAGTCCTGCTCAAGTAAATAAATGCTTAATCCACCCACAACTGTGACATTGGCCACCAGACTGAAAGCAAGGAGATACAACAACTCATTTTTTTGAAAAGCATCGATGACTCCGTGAAGGGGATTGGAGTACATAAACAACCGTGAACTTTTAAGTAAACGCAGTAGCCTCAAGAGTCTGAGCGCTCTCAATCCTCTCAGTGCTGCCGCCCCACCCAAAATAGTAAGGAGGTCAATGACATTGAGAATATTGGTGGCAAATCGCAGCCGTGCAAATAAATGTGTTCTCAGTCGAATAAAACGACGCTGGTCAAGTATGTCTAAGATTGGTGGTCGATATGAACCGATCCGAAGGATGTACTCAAAGATAAAGAAGACAATGATGAAACTGTCAATCTCTTCAAGAATACCGTGATAAGGATGGTTGTCCCCAATGCTAATGTCTATGCTAAAGATTAAGATGGAAACAAATATAAAAAACCATATTATTCCATTTGTCCAGCGATATATCTTCGTGTCTGGATTATGAAAAGCTTCATGAATGGGCTGTATAAGCTGGTTCAGCATGACACAAAAAAGGTTACTGTATAATAGGATAAGGTCTTTTCCAAATCTAGCCAGTTGGTAGGTAAATGTCACATTCTACTCCCCCAGATGATCCAACCGAGATGCTAAAAGCTTTCTTTCGTCATATTGAGGCGCACTTAGAGGAGAACAATCCTCTCAACGAAGCGGATGCCAAAGAAGCATTAAGAAAGGGTCTCGAGGCATTGACGCGTTCTGAAAATCATCCTGAAATGGCAGTTCTTGATGGCTGCTTATCATCACAATCACACTCCGACCTGCCGCCAAAGTCTTCCAAACCTGAATTGGCCATTCACTCTAAGATTGAATCTGATGACCATTACAACCATGAACCCAACAACGCCATCCCATTTGCTGACTTTCAGTTAAACAAAGGGGCTCAAGTGTCGGTTCACATTGTCAATGCGGATGATGTCAGTTCCCTCTTTAATCCCAAATCTGCTGAAAGAGGCCATATTCTATTGAGTAATGAGCAACCAAATCAAACAATACTCTTTGGTAAAACTACACGGCATGTTCGTATCTTTTGCCGTGAGGGGAGTTTTGAAGTTGGGACTGAAGAGGGGCCTTTCAGCCACTTAACTTCAGGTCAAAGCATTGATGTGGAAGGGATTTGTATATATGTGTCTTCTGAAACCAATTCCGAAGGGGATTATGTGATGCTGACTGAAGATGGTATTGAATGGTAGTCCTTTAAAAGTAGTCTTGGCACAGTTGAAGGATGGCTTCTTGAAGCATCGAGTCATCTGATAAGGTATTTGAAAAGGCACTTTGGCAAGCACTCAACGGTGGAATACCCTCATGTATCAATCTTGCTGCATGAACCAAAAGACGGGTGGATACACCCTCTTCAAGACCCCGTTCGCTGAGCGCACGTATATTAACGGCAAGTTGACTCAATTGAGCCGCTGTGTTTTCGTTTACGCCAGACTCTTTCGTAATGATTGTCGCTTCTACTTTAGGGTCCGGATATTTAAAGCCCAAGGATACAAAACGCTGCCTGGTACTTGGTTTCATTTCTTTGCGGATCGACTGATAGCCTGGATTATAAGATACCACAAGCATAAACTCTTCAGGCGCTTTGAGTGTGGTCGCAAGTTTATCAATGCTTAAGCTTCGACGGTGATCTGTCAGTGGATGAATAGCAACTGTGGTGTCTTTCCGAGCCTCGACAAGTTCATCAAGATAAAGAATTGCACCCATCCGTACTGCAGCAGTCATTGGCCCATCACTCCAAACTAAGGTGTCGTTTTGGAGCAAGTATCGTCCAATTAAGTCGGAAGCCGTGAGATCTTCATGGCATGCTACGGTAATCAAAGGCCTTTTAAGTTGGTAAGCCATGTGTGATACAAACCGTGTTTTACCGCACCCTGTGGGCCCTTTCAATAAAACAGGAACTTTTGCCCGATAGGCAGCTTCGAATATAGATTTCTCTTCACGGATGGCGTGATAGTAAGGCTCCTTTGTAATTCGAAGCGTATCCGCATCTGGTGTACGGATTTCGATGGACTTCGGCATTGCTTAATTGCTGCGATTGTATGATAAATAGATGGCACCGATCTGGTCTGTATTTCCATTGATACCAAGGTAGCCATAGTCCGAAGCCACAAAGTCAAGCAAACCATCTCCATTGATGTCGCCGGTTCGACTACTGAAGACTGCGCCATATTGCGCTTGGTTGTAGTCGCTATCGCCTTCAATGGATGCCATTGAGTCTTGATTGCCGTCGTAAACCCCGGGCTCTGTTTGTGAGGAATAGACTAAGACCTGGCCTTTCTGTGAGCCTGAGCCACCATAAAATCCAACCGCTATCTCGGAGATACCATCGTTGTCCCAGTCGCCAATGTTGCGAATCATGGAGACATCTGGAGAGTTTCCGATTTCAAACACATAGGGCGCAGAATTCACAAAGTCGTAAGTTGTGTTCCGCATATCGCTGCTGCCCGGCATCATATAAAGGCCACCGTCAATGCCTCCCACATCTGGTACATACACCCAGAGTTCACCTGCGCCATCGTTGTCCCAATCTGGGCCAATGCCACAAGCCTGCCCAAGTTTCAATAGCGTATCTCCAGTTGCGACCGTTTGACCGACGCTGGCTAAATTTGCAGGTGAAATGTAGCTGTACCGTTGCGTGTCTCCCCACAGTACCCAGACTTGGCCCGAACCAGCACCATCCGTGTCACCATCACAGAATACCGCATCGATAAGTCCGTCGCCATCAAGATCACCATGTTGTGGGAAATGATTTCTCATAAAGGCTTGTCGCCCATTGGTGGAAAACTTTGCGTCTACAGTAGACAATGTATAGCTTCCTGTCACGCCGCCGTAGAGCAACCACAAATAGACCGAACTTCCATTGGCATATGAACCAAAAAGGTCGTCCAAGCCATCTCCATCCAAATCCAGATCTTCTGAAAAGCCTCGACCAACATAATGGGTTGAAGTGCCGCTGACTGTAAGGTATGCATCATCGAGGTCGCCGCCAAAGTAGGCATCGTCACCGTAGATTAGGTACACACGCCCTTGAGAGTTGTTGACATTTGGAGCGCCTACACCAAGTGAAGGCATACCATCGCCCGTAAAGTCTTCGAGATAACCCACATGGTAACCGGCTTGATCTCCATTTTGGTTTCCAGGAAAAAAGTTGTATGCATCGTCAATTCTTGAGTTGTTTGAAGGAAGATTGTCTCCCGATATGACCGAGATTCCCCCACGGTTCGAGCTATATCCAGCTGAACCAATGAGTAAATCGTCTCTGCCATCACTGTCGATGTCTCCCATTGTAATCGACCAGCCCGCTTGGTCACCGCCTGCTGTTCCCAGATAAGTACGGAACGCTTTCCACCCTGGGACTTCTTGGTCGGTTTCACCATCGCAGTCATCGTCTTTGCCATTGAATGCTTCAATGCCACTGGTGTTTATATTTGGATCCATATCATCGCAGTCGGTACCTCTTCCAAGTGCGAGTGAGCGGGAGCCGTCTCCATCTTGGTCGTAATCATCATTGCCAGCACAATCTGAATCGACGCCATCATACCAAATGTCCTCCGCTCCAGGATACATTTCAGGGTTGGCATCTTGGCAGTCACCACCACCAGATGCGGCGTCTTCGTTCCAATATGATGTTTGGTACCCATCCCCATCTTGATCGTAGTCATCGTCTTCTTCACAGTTCGAATCGATACCGTCGTACCATTCATCTTCAGCGCCGGGATGAATGGTTGGGTCCGAATCGTCACAGTCATCGCCGCCGGCTTCAGGGCTTGAATAGCCATCGCCATCTTCGTCAGTGATGACACGGCCATAGATGGGCAGTGAAATTTGACCTTGATCTGGATCATTTGAAGTAATGCTCAGAGCACCTTCAACTGCTGCGTATGTGGTTGGTATGAATTGAACGGTAACAGGAAGGCTGGTTCCTGGTTGAATTTCTAGACCAGAACCTGCTGTGGTGGTGAATGGGGCAGAGACCGAAACAGATTCAAGATTGAGAATACCCACACCTATGTTTCGGACGACTAAGGTTTCTGATCCAGTTGAGCCAATCCCAAGTTCACCAAAATCCAAATATTCAACTTCAACGCTGATGTTGGGGTCTCCCTGTGGAACATCATCTCCAGAGGGCTTTGTGGTGGTGTTAATCGGCCCATTGTCGCAGGCAAAAACCCAAGCACAAGGAAGTAGATATACAAATCTCACAGCGGTCGCTCCATTTTACATCGTCAATTTAAACAATGCTCTAGTATAGCACTTCTGACTGATAAAGGAATGCGAAATTGCGAACACTTTAAAAGGACTCGGATGCCCTCAGTGCTTCTCCGACTTTAATGATGCCCAACTGTTTTGCCACTGACTCATGAAGACGATCAGCAACCGCCTGTTCCCCGCAGTTGAGCCTTCGAAAGTAAATCGTATCACACTCGGCATTTGGCCAGTCTGTGGTGCGCTTTATCGGACATTGCAACCGTTCAAGTTGGTTGGTCCAGTGAGTGTTGAAGTCAGAGGCTTCGTGTGCATTTTCAGCTTGGACCACAAAAGCCAAAGTCACGAGCGGGTATCGGTATCCCAAGGCATGTCTGAGCGCCAAAAAAGTTTCAATGTTGCGATAAACTTGTTCTTGTCGATCTGCCCCTTTTACTGTTTTGTAAACAGATTGACTGAACGCATCGATGGAAAAGTGTATGAATCGAAAAGTGGACTCGTGCTGGTGATTGAGATTGGCAAGATGCAGTAAAAGACGGCTTCTACGCTCAGAGAACACAACGCCATTGGTGTGTAGTTTAAACTCATGGAATAAGCGATTGCCACTGTTTTGAGCAAATGCATACTCTAGGAAGCGGTCAAAATGGGGGTGAATGGTGGGTTCACCAAGCCAATGTGGGCATAGATGGACAGGTTCTTCAAGGGCGGCGAGATCATTTATGGACTTGACCCAAGTGGCCCAATCCATAAATGTCATGGGTGCGCCATGGGCTTCGTCTCGCATGGATTGTGAGCACATCTTGCATTTAATATTGCAGTGATCGGTGAGTTCAAGATTGATGTGAATGCTCATGTATTTAGAGCTCCGAACGAATGTTGGCTTCGTGCATCAGAATGTTCCAAGAGCATTCGGCGCATCGCTTTGTGGGTTGCTGATTACGCATTTGTGTCCGGATATTTATCAAGAATTCATCTGTTTCCCACACCTTTTTAAGGGGTTTTTCTTGTGCATGGCCACCTTCTCCTGCCAGCACACAGCATGGACTTGTTCGTCCGTCTGCTTGAATGACAAGGTGATGCCAAGCTTTGAGGCAAGGTGCACCCTTTAGCGTTCCAACGGGACTTTTTTGTTCAGCTCTGTGATCCAAAAAGCCATTGCCTCGACCCGTTGGCAATGCGTTTGCGTATTGTTCTAAGCGGTGGTTAATCCCATAATAATCGGCCGTATCAATGGCTGTTTGTGCGACTTTAGGTAGGCGCTGCCGTTGTGCTTGAGACAATTGAAGTTTTTTCTGTTCGGGTCTATAGGCGATGAGTTCATCGATATCTACTCGACTGACACCAATGGCATTGGCCAAATGAAAGAACTCTGGCAATCGATCTGAATTTTGGTTGGTTAGCACGGTGTGAATGACCAATTCTGGCTTTTCAAGTCCTCTTTTTCTTTTCTCTCTTGCAAGCCGACAAACCGTGCTGACGGTTTTTCGAAAGGCGCCATTCTGTCCTCGCAGGGCATCGTGAATTTCGGAGGTCGGTCCATCGATTGAAAAGTGAATTTCATCCCATTCCCACTCAATCAACTTCTGGGTTAATGTTGGGGGCATCAATGTTCCATTAGTGGTCAACATGCCGTGCATCTTGTGGTGTTTGATGCGCTCTAAAATGAGTGGTGTATCATGTCGGGCCAATGGTTCACCACCACCGAGCACATAAACCTGTTTGACCCCCATCGCATTTGCTTCGTCAATTATGGATAGCCACTGCGATGTTGTCAGTTCATTGACAGGTG
>JAYYJC010000426.1:0-10000 GCA_036146655.1 Myxococcota bacterium
GACGGTGTCTTTCTGTTGTGTCACAAAACTGGCAGTTCAAATTACAGCGTAATGTTGGATAGATTTCAAGCGTGACAGGCCCTTGAGGCCCTTCCGTGTCCCATTGACCGATTCGCTCTGCTATGAATTGCGTTGTCACCATGTATGAAATATCCCTCTATTGCAGTCTAGCCGATTACGGTGCCTATTTACAGATCAACGAATTTGAAATAAGAGATAAACATCCAACGATGTATGAATAAGGATCTTTCAAATGCTGTGGTTTTTATTGATGGCATGCTACTCAGAGTCCAAACTTGACACTGCTCTGTACCTTGGCGACGATCGATTTTGTGACACGCCAGAAGAAGCTCTGGATGAAATCATCATTGAAGAAGGCGTGGCTGGTTCTAATGGGCGGTTAGAAGGCCAACTGATTGCACCCGATCAGCCCAATCCAACAGACAGTGTTCTCATTGGAAACGCCACCTATGTGCTCGACAATCTGGGGTCTGGTGGCGGTGAGCACCTTGATTATGCAGGTCCGCTTGGCGATATCCGTGTGACTTTGGGTGAGGGAAATTGGCAACTTCAGGTTGAGGGCCCTACCGGGTGTTTTCAGGACATGGAGATCACCATTGAGGCTGGCAGTATTCACCAGCTTTGTATTCCTCTGTATTGCCCCTGATGACTGTAGTGACCGGACGACCGCCTTCTATTTCAGGCAGCTATCTCGTCATCGAGTTGAGTAATCGGTGCAATTTATCTTGTGTTCACTGTGCTGTATCCGAACAAGGGCACGCTCATCACACCACAACAGGACACATGCGAATCGAAATGATTGAGTCTTTGCTTAAGGATTTACAGCAGAACCAAATTTCCTTTGATACCGTGATTCTATTTTGGCTTGGTGAACCCACGCTGCACCCGTATTTTACAACGGTTTATCGATTACTCGTCCGAGCAGCTGTTAGGCATCAGACTTTCAGTCACATCGAGCTGCACACAAATGCCATTCGGTTGAGGGAGGGTCTCCAACAGACACTGCTAAACCAAGCAGCTGTCCGACAAACCATACATCTGACGGTAGATGCCATTCACCCAGAAACCTATCAAAAAGTGAAAGGTCGGGATCAGCTTGACACCGTCATGCGAAACATTGATGGATTTCTCAGTTACAAAGCCCGCTTAAACAGCCAATGGCCACGCATCGTCATTCAATACATTGTGGGTTCAAACAATGCCTCTGAGGTTCCGGCTTTTATTTCACATTGGGGAAATCGGCTTGACGAGCATTGCCTACCATGGCGTGTCATGGGGGGAGAGGTGCCTTCCGGAACAGATGTGGTGTTGTTCTTCAGGCAACTCGACTGTCCAACTCCAGAAGAACAAGCCAGAGAAAACGCTGTCTTTGAAGAGACACTTCGACTCAATCGAATCCCTTTGCCCAAGCAGCCTGCAAAGCAGATTGAGGATTGTCAGTCCACGATGCGGCCATGTTCTGGGTTCTGGAAGTCTCCAGTGATCTACTGGAACGGGCAAGTTACAACATGTACACGGGATAATCTGATGGAAAATGTCATCGGAAACATTGCAGAAATGCCATTTTCAAAACTCTGGTTTGGTTCAAAAATCAATCAATGGCGTCGGGCAGTTGCCATGGGGGATTATTCTGAGCTCACCCTTTGTCAAAGCTGTTTTATCCCGAAGTCTTTAAATCATACGGATATTCGTCAGGAAGACATCGTCGCCATGAAAGAATATACGGAGCAGGACCCATGATCCGCCAACACCTATCCAATTTGGTTGAACATGTGCTCGACACGCAACAGCTCCGACGAGCAACACAGCAACCGTCACAGGTCCATCTTTCCGTCACGGATCGCTGTTTTTTACCATGCAAGCACTGTGATATTTGGAAAAATGAAGCGGTGGATCTCCCCACCGAGGTTTGGCTCAAACTGATTAATGAATTGGGGCCATGGTGCGCACCTGCCGGACTCAATTTCGTTGGTGGTGAACCATTGCTTCGCTCTGACCTGCCTGAACTCATAAATGCAGCCAAAAAACACGGATTTGAGGTCAGTTTTAATACCAATGCATGGCTGCTCAATCCCCAGAAAGCTCAGGCAATTTGTGATGCTGGCGCTGACATTGTGTACATCTCGATGGACGGATTTAAGCCACAGACCATTGATTATTCCAGAGGCAGGGAAGGCAGTCATCAAAAATTGATTGAAGCCATTGAAATGTTTCAAGCGTTGCACAATCCAAGGGTGGTTATTGCGAGCATTCTTCATGCTCAAAACGCGTCTGAAATCCTCGAGTTGCTTCACTGGGTGACAGTTCAGGGGCTTCAACTTGTGATTCAGCCACTTTATCAAAACTTTGGTAATGTGGTCTATGATCCTGATTGGTGGAAAGAGTCTGAATTTTGGCCGCACAGCGTGGCGCAGCGTGAAGAAGTATGCGCTGTTCTTGATGCCCTGACCACTGCTCGCCTGAGGGGGCAGCCTGTGTGCAATGCTGCGCCTCAACTTCAAGCCATGAAATTTCACTTTCTCCATCCTTCTGCAGATAGTGGTCTCTCATGTCGAGCAGGTCATCAGGACATAAGCATCGACCCACATGGCAATGTCCGGCTTTGCTACTTTTTGGATCCAGTGGGAAGTATTTTTGATGAACGGCCTTTGTCTGAACTCTGGCAGTCACGGCATACGCTTCGTCGCCGCTGGGAAGTTTCCCGATGTGAGCGTCATTGCAATCTTCTGAATTGCAATTTTGACGAGAAGAACTAGTGTTGTCTATTCTGGCCATCTTGACACATGTGGCATGGGCCAATGTCGAGCCTTGTTGGGTTGAGTTGAAAGATGCAGTTGTGAGAGTGCAGTACTATGGTGATACTCCTGTTAATCAACCCCTCTGCGCCACGATTATTGATCTGCCGGATACCACAGACCAGATGCTTCCTGCAGCAGTCATGCTGCACGGTCTTGGGGATGTGCCAAGTTCTTGGGTTCGAGAGGGGGTGGTGCAGCTGTGGCTGGATGCCATGCGTGCCGGAACATTACCTCCAATGAGAATAGTCCTTCCTCAGGGCAATGAAGGTTACTGGAGCAATCAAATTGAGGGTGATGGACGGTATCGAGACTGGATAATGACACTTTTGGATATTCTTGAAGAAGATTTTCTGATTACCCCCGACCATAATGTCTTGATGGGTGTTTCCATGGGGGGATATGGGGCACTATCAATTGGATTGACCTATCCCGATCGATTTTCGACTCTTCTTGCACTTTCACCGACAGACCTAGAGATTGCCACACAGCTTCAACCAAATCGAGGGGTCTATACCCGTTTGTTTGGAAGTCCCATTCATCAAGCTTATGTGGCTGCGCTCGAGCCTCGAGAGCAAATTATTCGTGGGGCTGGACAAGGACAACACATCGCCATTGTGGTTGGCGAAAATGAACCATCGAAATTTAAAGTCGGCGTGGAGCGGCTTGAACTTCTATTGACACAGAACTCTGTTCGGCACAAAATCAGAATTGTACCCGATGGATGCCATTGCTGGGCGAGTACATGGAATGGTATGAGCCAAAATTGGATCATCGATTGGGTTGGCGAAAGTCTCGAATGAGAACACATGAAAACCCAATGAGGGACTGGACGCTTTTGTTAAGTGGAAAGGCCCCAATTCCATCAGGTAACTCACCAAGCGACTCAATAAACGGCATGCTGGCCGTGATGTATCCGTGGCTACCAAGGGTTGCCATGCGTTCCGCTTGCATCCGTGCCACGGAAATCCATTCGCCGTTTTCAACCACCAAACCATTTCCATAAGATAAACCGAAAGAAAGCGGCAAATGCTGATTTTTATTGTGGATTTCGAGCGCATGCCTCAGCAGTGCATCCGACTCTTCAGAACAGATGGTAATTCCAAGGTCATGCCGTTTCATCCAAAAAGCATTTTTCTCAATCATCGGAATGATGCTGGCTGAGAAAACATACCCTTTGGCAAGGGCCGGTAAGATGCCAGCATTAAGAACTTCCGGTGCGATGAAAATGGACAAAACATTGAGTGATTTTGTCTCAATGGATGGAGAAGGCTTTCCTGTGGTGAGGAAATGTTGAATAAGGCTGTCGATTGATTGAGGCATGGTATGTGTGTCTGATAAGTGTTGGATATGTTGAATTTAAACAACAACTGCATTTGGGCAATGCAATTTTATTGAAGAATGTCAGTTGGGGATCGTTTATACTGTGAACAAATCATTATGGTTGTCGACTAATCGAAATAAGATGGTCACAACAGTTGAAGATGGGGAGAGTATGAGAACATTAATTTTACTTGGATTTGGCCTTGGTCTGACCGGCTGTGCAAACGGCAAGGGCTTCCTATCTGGTTTTATTCCATCTGTTGACTTTGATCGGCTAGAAGTGGTCGACATCGACTTTGATCATATAGAAACGGATTTTATTTTTACAATTGACAATCCGAACCCTGTGGGTTTTAGAATTGATCAGTTTAGTTATGGATTGTCTTTTGCAGATGTAGAATTTATCACTGGTGACAATCCAGATGGAATTGTTCTGAACCCCGATAATGATTCTGAAGCCTACCTGCCAATGAATATTGTTTTTGCCGATGTATACGATATGGTTCAAGCATCGCGAGGGGATGATCACATTGGTTTTGGTCTCAACGGTGATTTTGGCATTAGACTGGCATCTGACACCATTTTTCTTGAAGAAACCGATGACGGCAACGCGACCGATCAAGGCGAGGAAGAACAGGTTGGTTCAACTGCCATTTCAGAAGACGAAGATGGTTATTTGGTGACATTGCCCTATGAAACCGATGGAGATTTTCCAGCACTTAGACGGCCGAAATTCAATTTTCGAAAGCTGAAGGTCAAGAGTATGGATTGGTCATCTATTGATTTGGCACTCAGGTTTGATGTTGACAACGAGCACGGTTCAAACTTGACCTTTACTCGTTTTGCGTATGATTTGCGGCTCGGAGGAGGGCAAGCAATATCTGGAATAGCAGATAATCTCGAAGAGGTTGTTGCAGGTTCATCATCAGAAGATGACATCAATCCGTCGAGCAATGAAAATCGGATATTATCCATTCCAATTGAAGTGAACAATTTAGAAGTGGTCGCAACACTTTATGAACTCTTAATGAACAACAACAGAGTGGACATTCAGTTTGGGGCAGAGACCGATGTCGATACGCCATTTGGAACAGTTGTTCTCTCGGTTGATGAACAGGGTGAGGTCGATGTCGAACTCGAGTGAAAGTCGAGGCCAAGGCTTTCTTCAATCGTTCGGTGGTGTTGTGAAGCGTTGTTTGAAAAGAATTCCATCTTCGATTAAGCAAAGGCTTGAAGATCGATTGTTCTATGCCATATTTCAAACCACTCGAGTCACCAATGACAACTACGGTTGGCGCCCGAAATCCAAAGAAAGAAAGCCTTAACTACTTGGCTATGTTTGTTTCCTGCATGTTTTGAGCAAAAATAATTGCGGCTGCGCTCAATGTTTGTATGAGCCGTCCAGCAAGTCTTTTGAGTGCTTCTGGCTCTATGATATACAATTCAGCAGCCAAACGGACATGTCCATTGGAGATGAAGGCCTTACACACCTTGATCCGAGCATTGACCATATTGCACGCATGGAGGGCCCTGGCGTGCTCTTTGTAAGATTTGGGTGAGAACAGTCTGGGCCAAACAAAGCTGTAATAATCATCTTCTTCAGTTGGAATGATGAAGAAGACCCTAAAGTTGTTGGCTTCGATGACTATATCGTTGTCATCGTCGATTTGATTGTCTATATCCAGTTCATCAAAAATCTTGGAGAACAATTCTGCACGCTCAAACTTGTCCATATGTGTGCTTCACTCTAAAAGGTTAGGTAGTGTCATCATACAACGGTGGAGGCAATCGTGGCATTGAATTTTGGAATTCGTTTGGCAGAGGCTGTAAAAAAAGTCGGTGTCCCTTTGGCTCTGGGATTAGACCCGCACCTCGATCGACTTCCTCTGGTTTTGAAACAGCGGTTTGAGACATTAGCGGGACCGGAGAAGTTTCAAGCCGCTGCAAAATGTATTTTGGAATTTAACGCAGCTGCCATCCAGGCTGCAAAAGGACAGGTGGCTGCCGTGAAACCTCAGTTTGCTTTTTACGAACAGCTTGGTGCGCCCGGAATGCGTGCACTTGAGGAAACATGCACACTTGCAAAAACAGCGGGATTGTTGATTATTGGGGATGCAAAGCGTGGCGACATTTCAAGCACGGCGGCGGCATATGCCCGCGCAATTATCGATCCTGATGGCCCGTTGGGATGTGATTCAATTACCGTTAATCCTTGGATGGGTGTGGATACGCTATTACCGTACTTACCCTATTGTGAGAAAGCTGGCCGTGGATTATTTGTGTTGTTGCGTACCACCAACCCTGGTGCGGCACTGTTACAACTGCACGGACAACCCACTGCCTCCAATAAACTGGCCGATCAAATCAATGAAATGGCACAGATACAGGATGGTTGGTCTTCTATTGGCGCTGTGGTTGGTGCGATGACACCAGAGGATGCCATTCAGCTCAGGGCTCAGCTTCCGCATTCATGGTTTTTGGTCCCCGGTGTGGGAGCTCAGGGCGGTTCGCTTCGTGCTGCCTTGGCAGGTACCCGAGATGATGGTTTGGGTTCCCTTGTGGTGTGCTCCAGAGCACTGCTCTACCCCCAAGGCCATAACGAACTGTATGAAACCAATTGGGGTGGCTATATTGCTCAACAGATTGCAACCATGCGGGGGCGATTTGCAGATCTTTAGGATGAGCTCTCTGTGGTACTGCTTGCGGAACCTGCTTCGTTCTCACTGTATTCGCCAAACTGGCGTCGGTTAATCCACTCAGGAAATCCAGCGCCCATTCCAAATCCGGACCAGTGGCGGGTCATTCGAGCAACGAAAATCCGATCACCGTTTTTCGCAAATTGCTTCAGTCGATCTCGGATAGAGCCCGAAGTCAGATTGGTTTCCAGAAACCAAGTGGATTGCAAACGGTCAGACCAATTACCAAGAGCTTTAATGGCCGTTCCCATTTCTGATTGGGCGGAGTTATTTGGGTCTGCTGCAGTGTAAACAATTAGAAACATGCGAATCATGATGCGCCTCACATTCGATAAGTGGGTTAATTGACAGCATAAGGTAACTGATTCGATGAAAAAAACACAACGAAATATCATGATAACTGGCGCCTCTAGGGGCATTGGTCGAGCCATCGCACTTCGCTTGGCAGAGCCAGGCGATTGTGTGGTGGTAAACTACTTGAGAAATCAAGAAGCAGCTGAGAGTACCGCTGCAGCACTTAGATCAAAAGGGGTTGAAGCATTGTGCGTTCAAGCAAATGTGCGTTCAGAAGACGATCTTAAAAAGTTGGCTGCATCGGTTGAACATGTCGATATTTTGGTTCACAATGCGGCCATTGGCGCACTGAAACCGTACGACAAATTAAGGCGGAACCACTGGGACTTGACACTTGAAAGTTCGTTAAGGCCATTTTGGTTGTTGTCTAAACTGGTTCAGTTTGCGCCTAAAGCATCTGTATTGGGGATTTCAAGTCTTGGGTCTCAACGCTACATTCCAGGCTATGTTGCCATGGGTGCCGCCAAAGCAGGTATGGAAGCTCTGACCCGTCAGCTTGCCGTTGAGTTGGCACCCCAAGAGGTTCGGGTCAACACAGTCTGTGGTGGTCTGATAGAAACGGACACCCTTCAGTATTTTCCCAATCCTGAAAAAATGATTGAGCTCACCAAAGCACTTACGCCACTTGGAAATCGAATTGGGCAACCCGAAGATGTGGCAAATGCGGTATGGTTGTTGACACGGCCTGAGGCCAGTTGGATAACAGGTCAAGTCATTGTGGTCGACGGCGGTTATTCTTGTGGCAATGCTTTTTAGAATCCGTTCAGAAGAGGAGTAAGGCATGTCAAACGAAAAAAAACCAGATGATTTTCAAGAATTCTTTAAGCGTCTCAGGGTAGAAATAGATCCGGATCAAATTGAACAGTCTATTCGGGAACTTGGTGAAAAAGTTCGCCAAGTGGCTGCAGATGGCCGATACACAAAGGTGAGAATCAAGTTTCGAGGGAAGACCATCATTCCGGATGTACCGCTTTCTGCCTTCATTGCCATTGAGGCGGTAACCTTTTGGTACGGTGGTATCATTCGTGCTTTGGCTGTCAATTTAGGGGTGAAAACCTTTATAGACATTGAGTTTGTCCACGAAGGTGATGAACTGGTCGCTGAGGGGCAGGCTTTGTTTATCGATGGAGAAACAGAGGCTGCTGAACGAAAGTACAGAGAAGCACTCAGCATGCGCCCACTGAATCCGGCGGCAAACTATCATCTCGGTGTTTTGCTTCGTGTTTTGCAGCGTTCTGAAGAAGCCATTGCATGTCTTGAGATAGCTGCTGCGGCTGAAGACTATGAAAATTCTGAAAAGGCGGCTCAGCTTGTGGAGCGCTTGCAGAGAACCCGTCCCTCGTGAACCGTATTTCACAGCGAGCTGGCTTAGCCTACCGTGTGGTCCGCCGTCAATTTGGTGCATGGTTGAGTCCACTTGCGACAGCACTGCTTTTTTTGGGGTTGCGTTTGGGCGTTGCACTTGGTCAACGGCTTGATGCGCTTTTCTTCAAAAATTTCCGATCTGCGGTGGTCAGATCTCCCATCATCATTGTGGGTAATCCTCGGACAGGAACCACATTTTTACAGCGATTTCTTCATGACTCCAAGGTTGGTTGTGGCCAAGAACTCTGGAGAATGTTGTATCCTTCTCTCACGCTCCAGTGGTTCATCAAGCCATTCATTCCCGTATTGGAAATCATTTCGCCTGCCAGACATCACAGTACTGTGGCTCACGACACATCCTTAACATCTGTAGAAACTGACGATGTGTCTGTCTTTTTTCGATATCTCGATGGCTTCTTTCTATATGGTTTTATTCTTGCACATGCCGAAGAGGATCTGATTGATCTCGTGGATGTCAGACACCGTGATACATCTAAACGAGACTTTGACTGGCTCGATTCGCTTTGGCGCAGAAGCATGGTGTCACACAATTCTGAGCGAATAGTCGCCAAACTTTTTAGCCTTGGTCCGAGACTGCCACAGTTTATAGAAAGGTTCCCAGACGCAAAGATTTTGTACATGGTTCGAGATCCAGTTTCTGTCATTCCATCGGGGCTTAGCCTGGTCACCGGTGTTTTAGATAAAAGATTTGGATTCTGGTCCTTGCCAGAGTCCGATAGGCACCGTTACTGTCAGCGTCTTTATCAGGCTCTTGTGGAGTTATTGAGACGGTTTCATGAGGACTGGAACACCGGAAAGATTTCAAAAGAACATGTATTTATTGTCCCATTTCCACAGTTAATGACGGATTTTGAAGGACTGATGGAATCGCTATTACAATTTGTTGGCCATACACCTGATGCAGCCCTTCTAGAGCGCATCGCCAAACAAGCAGAAAAACAACGAACATATCAAAGCAAGCACCGATATGATCTGTTAAAATTCGGCTTAACAGAGGCTCAAATTCGACAGGACTGTGCCTTTGTTTATGATACCTTCCTAGGCGATGAGACCACCAAATCTTGATGCTCATACTTTCATTGACATCCCTTTATCTGGCCTGCCAATTTAAACCCATTCCAAGTGGATGTGATGTTTCTGTGGCTCGTCATCATGCATTGGCAGCCACTTTATCGCTGCAGACAGACAAAGCGATTCAACTGACGGTTGATATTCGACAAGGAAGCGAAGAGTGGTCCATTACTGAGCCAACGGCAGCAGAAGTTCACACCATTCCATTGCTTGGGTTGCTTCCATATGAGGTGGTTGGGTACCGTCTAACTGGCGATGATTTTGAGTGTAGGGGTCAGCTAGATGCCAAATCGATCAGTGGACGCATTCCTGAAGTGCGCACAGAGACAATCGATCCAGACAGAATGTCCAATG
>JAYYJC010000427.1:0-10452 GCA_036146655.1 Myxococcota bacterium
AACTCTTTTGGCTGGGTTCGGCTATTTCAATGGATCACGGTGCCACACCTTTTGCAGTAGATAGAGCGGGGCGTTTTCGGTGGATTCGGCCAGGTCAACCTGAACGCATTGGTGGTCAAGTTGAGTTTCGAAAGGGAAGCCGTGCGGTTATTTTTAACTCATTTGCCACTGACTTCACCCTCGACAGCGGCGTGCTCAGAACGGTGAGTCTAGAAGGTGAAAATCTCCAGCAGCGGCCTGCCCCTTTGAGTCATCATGTCTTCACTCAACTACCAGATGGCTCAGTGGCTTACCCTGCAGTGGAACTGCGTGATTGGCTGGATCCAGACACGGGAGAATGGGTTCCCGTCATTGGAGACACGATTGTTGAAATGGACACCAACGGGTCTGAACGGACTGTCTTTTCTGCTTGGGATTGGAAACCAGTCCAAAAACATGACCATTGGACCTCTTCTTTCTATGGAGATGCCCATGATTGGACGCACGCCAATGCATTGCAGTACATTGAGGAACGAGACAGCTATCTCATCACCTTTCCCCATTTGGATACTTTTTTAGAAATCGATCGGTCCACCGGCGAGGTTACATTAGAAATTTCCCCTGAGGGTGATGTCACCGTTAATGGGGATTTTGATCACCCGCATGACACCCATTGGTCTGATGATGGACTTTTGCGGTTGATTTCTCATGAAGAAGAGGGCACGGTTGCCCGCGCTTTTTCAATAGATGGTACGCAACTGAAACTGGAATGGTCTTATGGCTCCGAGCTGAACATCACAGGGACGGTCATCGGACAGCATCGACGGATGAACAATGGCAACATAATGGTTAACTTTGGGGGGGCTGGAGTCATGCATGAAGTGACCCCAGAGGGAGATTTAGTGTGGTCGATGTCCAGTGAATTGGGATATTGGTTGGGCAACGGCCAGTGGTTTTATGACTTTTACGAGGGAGAATAAAAATGATTTGGTTTGTTTTTGGATGTGTGGCAGACTCTGCCGAGATCGCACTGTCTGATTCTCAAAATTATTTGTTTGAATCGATCTTAACTGCTGACTCAGAACCCGTACCAGCAGGAGAAGATACCCTCGTAGATTGGTCTGCGCTTGAAGAAGATTTATTGGGTGTTCCCATTGATCCGGTCAGTGAGATAAATCAACTCTCCATCATCCGTTTTCCTCGTTTGTCTCAAACAGAAGTTCTTGATGGCATAAACAATGATTCACTCAAACAATCTGACCTGTCTGGATATGTGGAGTATGAGCCAAGCAGCGGAGAGTTAAGCGCTTACTTTTCTGATTTTTCCATTCAAGGTACCTATGTTGAGCCCGCCGAAGAGATTCAAACGGACATGGGTACATTTGTGATCATCGCAAACACTGGAAACACCTTAACGAGAATGCTTCAGTTTTTTGAGCCGCAACTAAATGCAGCAGAAACCACGGTTGCTTTGACTCCAAACTCTGCAAGTATAGACTATACCATTGACATTCAAGCCGGAGAAGCCGTCGTACCAGAAAGAGCAGAGCGTTATCTTTTAAGTTGGGACACATTAACCACAAATGGCGCTGGTAATCCACTTGCGCTTAATCAAATTGACACACTCATGGTGGGTGGATTTAGTCAGTCCGTAGAACAAATTGAGGGTGATTTTTTGGGCATTGAACAGTTGGCGAACGAACTTTACATTGCCAATGTGAGTGGTGTGTTGTCTTATGATCTCTCCCAGCTCACCCGTGAAGATGGGGGTGCTTTTGAGGGATTTTCTGAAGACTACCTTTGGTTGATCGCATTGCGGTGTTCACTCTGTGTGAATCCTGCACCCCCATTTCTCACACTCGTTCAACCATGATTGGTCTGTTTGTTTTGGCGCATGCGTCTGAGCTACCAAGCATATCCAGTTGGACGGTTTTGGAATCTGAGCCGCCAACCGTAAAATGTGCTGCAGATGGCACACCTTGGTGCGAGTCCTCTTTTCAGATAGAGTGTGGCTTGACCACGGTCGAAGGTCTTCTCAGCGACTTTTCCAGATATCCAGTGACCTTTCCTCGTGTATTGTCAGCCAATGTGCTTGAGCCAGATGTGGTTCACATCCGTGTGGATATGCCATTTCCACTTTATGCCAGAGATTATATTGCGCACTTTCGAAGACAAAAGCTTGACAATGGCGTGCGATTTTGGTGGACTTCCGTCACCCATACGGAAGCGCCTGAGCGCGAAGACACCGTTCGACTGCCCAACGCCGCTGGGTCTTGGACTGTAGAGCAGCAACAGGTTGGTCAGTCAATGGTACATTACTTTTGGAATGCAGAGATTGGTCTCGATATTCCTTCATGGGCGTTGCCAAGGGCAAGGCGAACGCAGGGTCAAGAGGTTATGTATTGGCTCCAAGATGCATGTAATAGGAGCAAATAGATGAGCTTAACGGGTAAAAGAGCACTGGTATGTGGGGCTTCTGGAGGGATCGGCCGTGAAATTGCACTCGCCTTTGCTTCTGCTGGCATTGAAATCATTGCTTTGGCAAGACGCATCGAACAGTTGGAAAGCTTGCGTACAGAAGTTCATGCGGCAGGGGGACGGCTGAATATTTTGGTGGGTGACTTGCAGCAGCGTGACACCGTTTGTGCAGAGGTAGAAGCCTTGCTAGCGGATGGTCCCATCCATATTTTGATCAACAATACAGGCGGGCCAAAAGGTGGCCCCATTCTGGACGCTTCTGAATCGGATTTTGAAAGTGCATTTGGCCGACATGTTTTGGCCGCACATCGACTTAGTCAACTGTTGGTTCCAGGCATGACTGCTGCGGGCTATGGGCGTATCATCAATATTGTGTCGACATCTGTTTACGAGCCCATCCCCAATTTAGGCGTATCCAATACCATTCGAGGTGCAATGGCCAGCTGGGCCAAATCGCTCTCACGGGAGTTACCACCGGGTGTGACCATAAACAATGTTCTTCCTGGTTTTACAGACACACCTAGACTGACTCAATTGAGACAAGGGCGTGCGTCGAAATCTGGGATATCAGACCAAGCTGTATTGGAAGGTTGGCTTGCTCAGGTTCCTGAGGGACGGCTTGCTCAACCTCAAGAAACCGCTCAAGCGGCGTTGTTTTTGGTTTCACCTGCTGCGGCTTATATCCGCGGGGTGTCTCTCCCCGTCGATGGTGGCCGACTTCGCTCGATTTAGGTAAAACCATGTCCTGTCATATTGCCGCTTTTTATCAGTTTGTGGAAATTGACTCGCCTGAAGAGCTCAGAGAGACCCTCCGTTTGTTTTGTCACCAGCTTCAGCTCAAAGGAGTCATGTTGGTTTCAGCGGAGGGCATTAATGCCACAATGGCAGGACCACACACTCAAATGGAAAAACTACTGTCTTGGCTTCGTAATGATGTCCGATTTGCAGACATGACAGTGAAAGAAGCAAGGGCTCCACAAAATCCTTTTGTCCGTTTGCGGGTTCGTCTGAAGAAAGAGATTGTCTCGCTTGGAATCGATGGTGTTGACCCCAATCAAATGGTAGGCACCTATGTCTCGCCTTCCGATTGGAATCTTCTGATACAGGACCCCGATGTGACTCTTATCGATGTAAGAAATGACTATGAAATTCAAGTGGGTACTTTTGAAGGGGCCATCAATCCCCACACGGATCAATTTAGAGATTTTCCGGCATGGGTTGATGCCCACCTAGATCCACAGCAGAATACCAAGGTTGCAATGTTTTGCACTGGCGGAATCCGATGTGAGAAGGCCACATCCCTTTTGAAAAGCAAAGGATTTGAGGTGGTGTACCACTTAGAAGGGGGGATCTTACAGTATCTGAATGATGTATCAGAGGAAGACTCGCTTTGGGAGGGTGAATGCTTTGTTTTTGACAAACGGATTGCGGTCAATCATCAACTTGCTCCAGGTTCGACCGAGTTGTGTCATGCATGTTCATATCCCACGACTGAAAAGGATAGGCGATCTGAACACTATGTGCGGGGAGTTTCTTGTCCCAGATGTCATGACCGTTGGACTGAAGACCAAAAACAGCGATTTGCTGAGCGACAGCATCAGATGGATCTGGCAGCTCAGCGCACCGAGGTCCATTTGGGGATGCAGCAGAAATTACCCGAAAGCCACCCCCTCAAACATGTGAGAGATTCTCGCAACCGGTTAGGCTAATGTCATGCTCATTCTGTGAGGAGTGATGATGCGCTACGATGTTTTTTTCTCTATTTCTCAAACACCAATCGATGGAGAGACTCCGAGCGAGCTTCAAATGCTGCACCACTTTTTTGACCAAGTTGTCCTTGCTGATGAACTTGGGTACGACACGGCTTGGATCGCCCAAGCCCATTTGTCGACTGAGTCTCAACAAAAAAACACTCGGCCAGTGGTTCCCCACTGGAAAGGAGAAATCGGTCTGTGTACCGATTTCTTTCAACTCGCTCATCATGTTTTTGCAAAAACCCGCCAAATAGAGGTTGGCTCTGCGGTCATGTCGATTCTGTGCAATGGCGGTCCCATTGGTGCAGCAGAGCGTGTGGGGAACTTTTGCATGTTGCACGGGCTTAACCCAGACGAAAAGCGAAGATTGCACATTGGTTTCTCTGCCGGTCGATTTGAATTTATGGCACGGCCATATGGCATTGTTCCAAGAGACATTGTTGAAGAGGCTGCTTGGCCGGCCTTGAGGGGGCAGATTTTTATTGAGGCCAGCTTGATTTTCCTGAAGTTGCTTCGAGGAGATGAAATAAGCAGTGATGATAGCTACAAAACGGTACTCACGCGGTCTAATTTCCGCTCAGATGCAGATTGGGAAAAGGTCCAAAAAGCAGCAATGCTAAGAGACTCCGTATCAGAAGCGCCAAATGAGATCACCATTCCTCCACGGTATGATTTTGAAACTTTAAAAACCATTCCACACCATTGGAACCGAGACCTTTTGTCGTTGATTGTGGGGTCACATGACCCCAATGTGCAGCGGTTGACCAATGAAGTGCTTCCTGTAAAGGTCTTTAATTTATCCATTACACAACCCGCAGTGATAGAGGCCACACACGAACGGATGGGTGAATGGTTTCATTCATCTGGCGGGCCATGGGTTCGAGAGTACATGCCAAGAACGGTCATGGTCTTTCTCAATGGAGATACAGAACTGACCGACGAGCAACAAGACAAAGCCGCTGATTCGCTTGCCACCAAAGCACTATCTGCTTATTGGACGGCGCTTCAGGGAACATTGGATCCCAACAAGGTCAAAAATGCGGCAAACAATGCACTAATTGGTGGTCCTGAGACCATTGCCAAACAAATAGTGGAACGGTTTCATCCCGATGATCGGTTAATGCTTTGGTTCGATTTCTTTAATCACAACAGTACTCAAGTTATGCAAATGATGCGCAATTTTAAAGAGCTTGTCATTCCACGGGTAGAACAACTGAGGGCAGCACAATGAAGGGTCCTGGTGCACACAAATACCCGACATCTCCGCTTGGAGATTACGAAGAAGGCATTCCAACCGGAAGAGAAGTGCCTTGGGAGCCGCTTGTGGATTATCGTAGAGCTGGCGTTTCAGAGACGACAATTCATGGTGCTGTGGCTTGGGCTGCTGGCGGTAAAGTA
Organism: Myxococcota bacterium; assembly: GCA_036146655.1. GTDB lineage: Bacteria > Myxococcota_A > UBA796 > UBA796 > UBA796 > JAYYJC01. Next base: position 5,610 of record JAYYJC010000427.1, read on the forward strand.
ATCCATCAATTTGGCGGGAATGTATTGTGCTATGGGCGTTCGATGATGAAACCACTGATGGTTCGGGGAGTCTCTGATGCAATGGCCGATACGACTTGGGAGCAGAAGGCCATTTCATTGGCCTCACACAATGGAACTCCTGAACATGTTGAGGCTGCCCAATCTCTCTTACTAGAATCAGAACGGGGGATGATGCAAACCCCACTTGATGTGCCACTCATTCAGTTTGGCCGTCAGGTCCGGCGGCCACGTCGGTGGTATCATTGTTGTTCGGGAGAGCACGCAGCGATCATACACTGTTCTCGAAACAATGGGTGGTCAAGGGTAGGTTACACCTTGCCGGAGCATCCATTCTTTCAATCATTTTTAGGGGTAATGAGGGAGATTCTGGGAGAAGATTGGTCTCCTAAGCGAGTGGCTCGAGATGGGTGTGGCTTGCCAACCTGTTCAAATACCGTCTCTGAACTTGCACTGTGTTTTGACTATCTGGCCCGTACAAAAGATCAAGATTGGGTGTGGGAGTCCATGGTTCGACATCCTGATCTAGTCGGTGGTTTCAACCGTTTGGATTCGACCATTCTGAAAGCGTGCGAAGGTCGAGTGGTTGCAAAAGAAGGCGCAGATGGTCTTCTTGGCTTGGCGATCGATCATCCTGACTTTCCGGAAGGGTTGGGCGTGGTCATCAAGATTGCCCATGGCTGGAACTCACAAGCCACATGGTACATCGCACGAGCCGTACTCGGTGTGTTGGGTTTCTCATTGAGAAATCCGTATGCCCTTCACAAGCAAAAGGCCTTCATTGTATCTGGTGTCGTGCCTCCAAATTATCTGTCTCAACTCGAAGACATCACGACTTGGGATGAATGGGACCCCAATCAAGACACCTACGATTATAAGTGGGCACCCTACCCGATGAGGTAATTATGCAGCTATTCAATATGATCGGTGGCGAACAAATGATGCCACGAGAAATGCGTTTTTTGGAAAACATCAACCCAGCAACCGGTCAACGAATTTCACATATTCCACGGTCGGGTCTTTCCGATGTGGATGAAGCTGTCGGGGCTGCTCAAGTCGCATTTCAGGTGTGGTCTAGAATGGCACCCAATGCTCGAGCCGATGTTCTTGATAAGGTCGCCAATAGAATTGAGGAAAGACAAGAGGAGTTTGCACTTGCTGAATCACGAGACAACGGGAAGCCCATAAGTTTGGCACGGCAGGTTGATATTCCGAGGGCCATCGCCAACTTTCGTTTCTTTGCTGGAGCAGTTCGACATGACTCCACGGGGTGTCATATGATGGCAGATGCATTGAACTATACCATCCGAAAGCCTCTTGGGGTGGTTGGGCTCATTACGCCTTGGAACCTACCTCTTTATTTGTTGTCTTGGAAAGCGGCACCGGCTTTGGCAATGGGCAATGTGGTGGTGGCGAAACCTTCAGAAATGACACCAACCACCGCCAGCTTGCTGGCCGAAGTCTTCACAGAAGTGGGTGCACCCAAAGGGATTTTTAATGTCATTCATGGGTTGGGTGCGGAAGCTGGAGGGCCTTTGGTAGATCACCCTGGGATAAAAGCCATTTCTTTTACAGGCGGGACCTCAACCGGTGCAACCGTTGCACAAACCGCAGCGCCCCAATTTAAAAAGCTCAGTTTGGAGTTGGGGGGTAAAAATGCTTCCATTGTATTTGACGACTGTGATTTTGAGAAAACCGTTGCGGGTGTGACACGGGCCGCATTCTTGAATCAGGGACAGGTTTGTTTGTGCGGCTCGCGCATTTTGGTCCACCGTAAGGTGTATTTGCGATTTGTCGATGCCTTGGTAGAGCGAGCACGCAAGATGGTGATCGGCGACCCCTTTGCAGAAGGCACTGAACTTGGGGCATTGATATCTCTTGAGCACCGTCAAAAAATAGAGTCGTACATTGATTACGCTGTCACCGATGGCGGTTCTGTTTTGACAGGCGGCTCACGGCCGATGATGTCCGAAGAATTTGTTCATGGTGCCTGGCTTAAGCCCACTGTGATAGCGGATCTTGATGTGGAGTGTCGAGCATCAACAGAGGAAATATTTGGGCCCGTTGCTGTGGTACATCCTTTTGATACCGAAGAAGAAGCAATTGAGATTGCAAATGGGGTTGAATATGGTCTGGCAGCGTCAATGTGGACATCTAATGTGACCAGGGCACATCGATTGTCAGCCCAACTGGATACGGGAATGGTTTGGGTGAATACTTGGCTACATCGAGATTTGCGAGTGCCATTTGGTGGGGTAAAAAACTCAGGCGTGGGTCGAGAAGGTGGCCGGTTTTCGCTTGAGTTCTTCAGTGAGCAGCAAAATATTTGTGTATACCTAGGCGAGTAGCTGCTTAAGTGTGTGCATGGTAAGTCAATGTGATTTGCTTAGTTGAGTATTAATAGAAAAATTAGTGCTTTATTTCAGTTCAATTAATGTAAATTATAATTCGTTTTCTCAACCTGAGATCTCTTCGTTACCTGGAGGACCAAATGAGACTTTTTAACTTGTGCTTGGCGGCGTCATTCTTGGGCGCTTGTATTGAAGAAGACAAAGAAATTACCAAAGAGACAGAAGGCGAAACAACAGATCTTTCTGCCTATTGTGGTGAAGATGACAGTCAAAATTTACTGGCGGATGATGCGGATTGTGATGGCATTCTGACGGCAGATGACTGTGATGACAGCGATGCATCATCAACATCTATTTCGGAAGATGGTGACTGTGATGGCTTACTGGCGGCAGATGACTGTGATGACAGTGATGCCAGCTCATCCGCCATTGCTGATGATTCAGATTGCGATGGTATTTTAACTGCGGATGACTGCGATGATACGGATCCCAATACCGTGAATGATATGGATTGTGACGGGGTGCTTGCTGAAGATGATTGTGATGACATAGATGCAGAATCCACAGTGGTTTCTGAGGATACAGATTGCGATGGTGTTCTCTCAACCATGGACTGCGATGATTCTAATCCCTCTTACTCTGGCGTTCCGACAGACTTGGTGACCTATTTCGAAGCAGACACAGATGGGGATGGGGTGGCAGACTATTCTGTAAGAACGACATACGATGATTTGGGACGACGGCTAACCGAGGATGTCGATGAAGACAACGATGGCAATATTGATCTTTTTTCTACGATGACCTATACGGATGATGGTTACACCTATGAGACAGATTCTGATGGGGATGGCAATCCAGATTACATTGAATCCGAAACCTACGACAGTGATGGCAATCTGCTCACTTTCACCAGAGATGAAGATGCGGATGGGGTCATTGACTATTCATTTGCACATACTTACGACAGCAATGGCAACCAGTTGACCCTTGCAATTGATTATGATGGTGATGGGGTCAATGACTTTTTATCAACATCAACCTATGACAGCAATGGCAACCAGTTGACCAATGAAGTTGATGGTGATGGTAATGGGGTTATTGACTCTTCATCAAGCTCAACCTATGACAGCAATGGCAACCAGTTGACCTATGAAGTTGATGGTGATGGTGATGGAGTCTCCGACATTAGCGAAGAATATATCTATGACAGTGATGGCAATCTAATCGCTATTTATGTTGATAATGATGATGATGGGGTCTTTGACTCTTCTAGTACACTTACCTACGACAGCAACGGCAACCTGTTGACCCATGAGTTTGATAATAATAATGATGGGGTCATTAACTATTCATCTACATATACCTATGACAACAATGACAACCAGTTGACCTTTGAAGTCGATGATGATGGTGATGGGGTCATTGATTCTTCATCAAGCTCAACCTATGACAGCAATGGCAACCAGTTGACCTATGAAGTTGATGGTGATGGTGATGGGGTCATTGACTATTCATCAAGCTCAACATATGACAGCAATGGCAATCAGCTCACATACACAATAGATTCAGATGCAGATGGTACTGTGGACAACTCTTGGACGCAAACCTACGACGATTATTATTACGACTGTGACGCTGAAGAATGACATGAATCGCTGTCGACTGGCAGTACATATGACGACGAAAAGAAATCGGCATTTCTATTCTTGATTGATTTGTGGCTTCGCCTACCCCTTCATTTTTGTGGATTTCTGACATGATAATTGATGTGTGTCTGTTCTAAGCCGGGTGTGTGAACAAAGACAGGCGCTTTACGGTTATGCTGATCCATGGCGCAATTTGCCGTTCCATCTCAATCAAACAGCTTTTACAACTGCGAGGAGGTGAGGGCTGTCCATTCTTTTTTTATTCTTGGCGTGCTTTCAATCAGACCAACAATCCGTTCCGCTGTCTCAACACCAATTGGACTCATCTAAATCAACAGACAGCATAGACCCTTCCGATGTGTCAGACTCCTTGGACTCCTCCGTTGACGGCTCGCAAATGTATTTTCCACCTTTGGAGTCAGATGCATGGGAAACCACTGCACCGGAAGCTGTATTTCCAAACTGGAAGCCAGAGAACCTTACACATTTGCAGGATTATCTTCAAAACAGAAACACCAAGTCTTTTATGATTTTAGTCAATGGAAAAATTGTTCTTGAAGAATACTATGAGGGGCATGATGCCGAAACATTTTGGTATTGGGCGAGTGCTGAAAAAACACTCACTTCAGCAGTGGTTGGGGTGGCCGAACATGAAGGGCTCTTATCACTTGACTCGCCTGTTTCGGATTATCTTGGAACCAACTGGACCAGCGTGCCACAGGACAAAGAAGTATTGATAACCAGCCGTCATCTGCTGACCATGACTTCTGGACTTGATGACAGTTTGGGCGACAATGTGTCTCCAGACAGTCTGAAATATGTGGCAGA
>JAYYJC010000428.1:0-4986 GCA_036146655.1 Myxococcota bacterium
GGTCCCGAACGATCAGCGATGTCTTAACTGAGCCGCATCCGAATCAGATGAGGTTGATTAATTTAATGCTCCAAGTGGGAGAAGGACTCGAAGCGATGCATGACGAAGGGTTGTTCTTTGGCGGCCTCAATGAAAAGGGAATTTTTGTCGGTCTCAACCGAGATGGTCAAGAAAAAGCTTTTCTGGCAGGGTGTTCCGTGGACGCTTGGATACCTGAACTACGAACGGTAGAACTTCATCGACTTGACCTCCGGCAGGCCTATGTACTTGCACCTGAATGTGTGGCTGGCGGTAGCCGCAGCATTGCAAGTGATTTGTATGCCTATGGGGCACTGCTTTTTCGAGTATTTACAGGGCGATATCCTTTTGAGGCTCCAACCGTTGAAGAATTGTTTGATGCCCATCTTAAGCAGATTGTGTGTACAGACGAAGAGCGACTTCCAGAAGCATTGTGGTCTACGGTGCTTCAATGTCTCCGGAAAGACCCCCATCTTCGGCCGGACAGCATCTCAGAAGTGTTGTCGTGCCTTCGTATTTATCTTGCAGGGGGGTACGAAGTCCCCCTAAATACATCTGATTTTGAGTCGGTTGATGAGAGCAGCGTTCCAGGAACCATGCCACTTGAGTTCGAAAAGTCAGAAGACATCCTTTGTGTAATATCTGACTATTTGGAAAGTGGTTCAGACGAAGATTCGGCTTTGAGTTTGGTGGAGCATAGTGAGCAAAATCCACCTGTTCTTCCAGACAATGACGAGAACGAAGTGACTGAAACCAATTTAACTGGCAATGTCGTTGCCTTTGAGATTGAAGATTCTGAAAGCAGAGATCATGAACAGGTCCCGCCTTTTTTTACCTCTACCCCAACAGAAGGCGGATTGACACTCTCTGTTTCCAGTGATTGGGAAGATGAGAATACTGAAGATGTATCAGAGGTAGAACTCCATCCACAACCGTTGAGTGTGGTTGTGGGAGTCGTACCCTACCAGTCAGATGAATTGAACATGCCTCGTGAACAGTTAGAGACCCAGCTCATTGAGGATGGCATCAGTATTGATGGTGATGATGGCCAAACGGCGCTGATGGACATTGCCCAAGCAGCTCGGTTTGAGATCGCAGATGCGATTTCAATCATTTCAGAAGAACAGCACGAAGAAATTGCTCTGCCTGCTTATGTTGAGGCAATGAACAAAAGTCCTGTTAATCCGTTGAACTCAGAGGACATATTAATCCACGAAGCTGCAATGATCGCTGACTTATCAATATCTGAAAGTGAAGTGGTTGTCGCAGTTGTGCCTGTCTTTGATGAGGTTTCAGATGAAGATACGCTGTTTCCAACGGTCGATGAGGGTTCTGAAACACTCCAAATTCATACCACACCAGTGCTGGTACTGCCTTCTGAAACTGAGGTGACGGAACCCCTTAATGAGCCTGCTATAGGTGAAGGCACTGAGATTACAGAGCGTTTGATAGAACGACCATTTGCCGAGGTGGCGGTTGGTTTCGAAGATGAAATTACAGCCAAATTAGACAAGTCTCCGTTTCCGCATCCACAAAAGCAACCGGTACACCTCTGGAGTGTTTCGCTTATTGATTTGGTGCCCAATCTTGTTTTTGGGTTTGTGGCGCTTAATGTCATATTGTTCATGACCAATCTTGTGCTTTGAAATATTTTTGTTCTAATCGGACATGAATTGACATTTAAAGTTGGAAAACGCTTCTCTTGACTTGCAAATTGATTTGAAATTGGGTACTGTACATTTGATCAGGTGATCATATGTTCAGTGAGGTGCCCATGCTCAGACAACTTCGGATTCGAAACTTTGCCATAATTGAATCGTTAGATCTTGATATCAGCAACGGCTTTATTGCGATTACGGGTGAAACGGGTGCTGGTAAATCGATTTTATTTGATGCCCTTGACTTGGTCTTGGGTGGCCGTGCCACAACAGAAATGGTTCGCCGTGGTGCTGATCAAGCACAAGTAGAAGGGGTATTTGCACTCTCTGATTCCCAAATGCAGGCCATCAATCCAGTCCTTCAAGAGCATGGATGTCCAGAAGATGATGTCCTATTTATTAAGCGATTTGTGACTTGTACAGGGCGCAACAGAGTCTTTATCAATGGTTCGAGAACAACATTATCACTCCTACAGCAAGTGACAACCGGTTTAATCGATGTGATCGGACAACATGCATCGCACCGTCTCCTCGAATCGGGTGCCCACATTGAAATGCTAGATGCATTTGCGCAAACAAGAACAGAGGCTTTGGAAGTTTCCAAATTGGTGACAGAATGGCGTCGGTTGTCCAAAGCGCTTGCGTTACTCAAGACGGAAGAAGGCGTAAGGAATCATCGTCTCTCTCTGCTTCAACAACAACTCGATGAAATACGGGTTGCCGAACTTGTGGACGGAGAAGACGAGCGAATTGAGAAAGAGCTTGAGCGTTTATTTTGTTCTGAGGAAATCCGAGACAGAACCCAAACCGCCCTTCAAATTCTGAGGGATCAGGATGGCTCTGTACTTGATTTACTCAGTTCAGTCATGGACTGCATCAGTCGCATCACTCATGCGGTTCCTGAACTTGATGTCATGCTTGACCCTCTTTCAGAAGTACGCATTCAACTTGAAGAGATGTGTCATGATCTGCGTTCTTACTCAGAGACAGGTGAAGTTGGTATAGAAGAGGTTGAATTGCTTCAGTCTAGAGTGGAGCAAATTGACCTTTTAAAAAAGCGTCATGGTGGCTCTTTGCAAGATGTTCTGCGAGCCGCTGACAATATGGTTACTGAACTCGACCAGTTGCATGGTGACAATGTAAAACTCAAAGAAATTGAACAAACACTTGAAACCCTTGAAGTTGATTTAATCAAACGCTGTCGGCAGTTGAGTATTCAAAGACAATCTGCAGCGTTGGAATTGTCTCGTCTAATTGAGTCTGAGCTTCGTGAATTGAGTATGCCGAATTGTCGGTTTCGGGTAAACTTTCGATTTTTTGATGAGACAGCACAGCCTGTTGAAACGGTTTTAGACGCACACATCACTTCTATCCGTCAAACTGGACTAGATCACATAGAGTTTGAGATTTCTCCTAATCCTGGCGAAGGTTTTAAATCCTTGGCAAAAGTCGCTTCAGGTGGAGAACTCTCTCGTATCTTGCTTGCACTCAAAGGCGCAATGATTCAAACCGATTCGGTTTCAAGTTATGTTTTCGACGAAGTTGATACTGGAATTGGTGGTGGAGTGGCCGAGACAGTAGGCCGTAAACTACAGCGTCTTGGTGAAGCTCGACAGGTCATCTGCATCACCCATTTGCCCCAAGTGGCATGTTGTGCACATCAACACATTCATATTCAAAAGCAGGTACGACAAAACAGAACGCATTCCACATTGCGTTATCTCAATTTTGAAGACCGCATTGTTGAAGTCGGCCGAATGTTAGGAGGGGCTGAATTAACAGAAATGACCAAGGCCCATGCTCAAGAGCTTTTACTTAAAAACCAACCACTTGCTCCACAGCCACTAAGGCTTTTGAATGAGGCTTCATGAACGGCGGCTTAATTCCCATATTTCACACTTCTCTTTGGTGCGTTTAAAACCCCGCTTTGGTTTTAAGCGCCTCTGCATCTTTTGCACCAACTGAAACCGTCCTTTTTCGAGTTCTGTCAGAATCGGATGCGGTTCATTGGGTTGAACGAGACTTTGTATATTTGAATAGATCAAGGCTATTCGCCCATCCGATTGAAGAGCGTGATGACTTTGTTCAAAAAATCGGTCGAAAAGGTTGTCTGTGTAATACATTCCTTTGTCAATAAGGCTGTCAATTTTCCCTCTTAACCAAGGGGGATTGAACACAATTAGTTCATACTTGGTCTTGGTCTTCTCCATTAGGTCTTGGCATTTTAAGGTGATGTTCTCTGGTTTTTTATGGCGTTCTAATTCTCTTCTAAGGCTTTCAATTGCATTGGGATTGAGATCACAAGCTGTAATTTGATCAAATCCAGACCGTTGAAGGAGTAAAGCCAAGATCCCTGAGCCCGTTCCAACATCAATGGCTGTTTTTTTCTGTCCGTTATATTGGCTGAGCCAAGTCGCAAAGAGTTCTAGATGTTCTGTTCTTGTTGGACAATAGGTACCGTAAAAAGGATGGATACGGTGCCCAAGCACATTAAAATGCACCCCAGTATTAAAATCGTTCCATGCGCTGTGAAGTTCTTGAATCACGGGGAAGGGAAGCCACATGTCTTTTTGTTTGGGATAAAGAATTTTGAAGAATCCATTCTTTGGAACATCTTTGATTGCAGCTTGATGGTTTCGGATGGGCACCAGTATTCGGCTGGCCAGTTTTCGCCTATGCTGGTTGAACTTGCGTAAAGCCACATGTGACCTCTGATTTGGAGGTGGCCCCAAATGGGCATCCAGTTTATTCAGAAGCTCAATACCTGTACGATAGCGATCGGTCACACTTAGTGTTGCGCCGCCAATCAGCTGTTTCAGTGCGTGATCAAAGTTGCTATTTTTCCCAATGGGTTTTGGGTTGGGGCCGTTGTAGGGGTCAGGTTTGAAGTGCATGGGCTTGGCGATTTGGTGTGTGTAAGGCTGATTATTGAGAGGGTGATTCTTCTAGCAGCTCAATTGCCTTTTGAAGGTACTCTTGAGTGTTTGCTTGATTTTTATCCAGAGCGAGTGACTGCTGAAATGCATCAATCGCTTTATCATATTGACCATTTCTTGCGAGCATGACACCATAAATATGCCAAAAGTCAGCTCGGTGATGTACTTCTTGACACAGTTGTTGTGCTGCTTCTATGGCTTCTTTGGGATTGCCTGCAGAATCCTCGGTAACAATGAGATTATATCGAGCAGGATAAAATTGTCCTTGCGTCAACGCAATGCTTTCTAAGTAAAGTGCTTTAGCTGAATCCCATTTTTCAGCCTCCCGTGCACAATTTCCAAGATTGAATGCAATTCTGCTCATTGGTATTGTT
>JAYYJC010000429.1:0-2691 GCA_036146655.1 Myxococcota bacterium
ACCCCAGCATGTCATTTGACCTGTTGCATCAAGACCACATACGCCCCATTCACCAGCATTAATTTCGACTAAATCACTTGCTTCTGATGGTATGGAGTTAATCCCACAATTTTGTAGACCATAATGAGAGACTATTCCGGAGGTTTCTTTGGTAATAATGTAGTTTCCAGCCACATCAAACCACTCAACGGCGCCAGTTGGTTGTGGACTGGTCATTGTATACAAGTTGCCCCAGCAAGTGAGTTCTTTGGTTTGGTAATCTCTTGCACAGCATCCACCAGCCTCCCCACACCGAAGCATGTCGAAATTTGGGCAATCATTTGTATAAAGTGCTTCATTGTCATCACAATCTTCCCAAGCCGCAACGCCATCGCCATCTGTGTCTCTCATGTCCCGACGAACCATCCATACGATTTCACCACTGGATGTATGGCAGAGGTGATTGGTGTTGGTCCCACCAGAGTCTGCCCAGCCAAAATTGTCTTCTGAACTTGCTGCATTCGGAAGACGGAGGCCGTCGACATGCTGATGATAACCGCCATACTCTCCATAGAACCACAGGTCTTCGCTTTGGATATCGTACCCTCGGATGTATCCTTCAACATTGTAGGGGTTTGAACCATCGGTATCGATGCTGCCAGACAATGTGGTTGTGACAAGGGCGATGTCGGCAAACATGTTGTCTTCTGGCGATTGCAAATAGTCTCGATGGCATCTTGCATGGACTTCGCTGGACATTGAAAGCAATGGGCTCATTTCTGAGGAGGCTAAGCGGTAATCGTCCCAGTTCGGAGCACTGGCGTTCCGTGGAAAGTCAACCGAAAAGGGCTGCATGCTGTAATCGCTGCGATAAGCAAAATCGTAACTTTCAATAAGTGTCCAGCCGCCGCCCCTTGTCGTCATGTCACAATAAACTTCAAAGGCACCGCTGCCATCGGGGTCAATCCAGTAGTTTCCATCGCCTGTACTGTAACCGTCAGCCATGATCTTTGCGCAGTCCATCGATGGACAATCGACTGCCAAACCGTCCCCGCCAGCGGGACATGCTCTGTCAACGGTCACGGTTGCACTGTCCGAACCGCCGATGTCTGTGCCGTCATCTGCCGTCACATCGCAGGTCCAATCGCCTTCGCTGGTGCTGCTTGCTGCAAATGTATTGCTCAACACAGGTGAGTCGGCGGTGGTTTGAACCACACTCCCGCTTGGATTGCGCCATTCGTAGGTGTAGAGCACTGCGTCTCCGTCATCATCTGAGCTGGACACATTGACCACACACACTAAATCATCCTGCCCTTCAGTGGCCGGATTCGGCGACAAACTGACCACAGGGGCACTGGGCGCAGTGTTCCGTATTGTCATCGACGCAGATGTTTCAGCGAACCCATTGTCAATGCCGTCGTTCGGCGTCACTACCACATACACCTCGTCGTCTCGATCAAAATGGGTCACGCCACTGAGGGTGTTGTCTAAACCATTCTGTACCAGCGTGTCAGACCCAGTGGCAAAATCAATGACATGCCAGGCATAGTTTGCCCGCACGGTTTGACCGTCGACATCGTCTAAAGTCGCTGTGGCGGTCAATGTGTCATTGGTGTACACCGCCGTTGGACCCAAGGTTAAGCTCGTGACATTTGGGGGGGTGTTTTCAACAGTCACACTGTCTCCAACGGGTGCCCCAGTGTCTTTGCCGTCGGTCGGGATAACTTGACAGGCAATAAGGTTGCCCACCACAAATGAGCCGCTCAGCATATTGGAAGTCTCCGATTGGACTTGGCCATCAATCTGCCATTCGTATGTCAATGCAATTGAATCGCCATCCGCATCGGTGGCACTAACGGTGCAGGTCAACGCACTGGTTTGTGAGGTTGGGTTGCTCGGAGCGAGCGCCACACCAGTAATCACGGGGGCCGTATTCTCCACGATGACATTGGCTGTTCCCTGGTCGATGCCACCATTTGCATCTACAGCAGTGGCCGTGCATTCGACCACATCGCCATCTGTGGCCGTATCTAGGGTGATGCTTGCGCCGCTTCCTGAAGCAATGCCATTAATGGTCCACGAGTAGCTCATGGTGACCGCAGAGCCATCGGCGTCACTCGAGGTGGCAGAACAAGTGAGCCCATCGCCATTTTTCACTCCGCTGTTGGGAGTGAGGGTCACAGAAGACACCACGGGATCGGTGTTCTCAACATCGACGCTCGCATCGACACTGTCTAAATCTCCGTGTGGGTCAGTGGCTGTAATGGTACACAGAATCACATCTTCGGGAGCGACCGTGCTTGGGGTGAGGACCAGTGTGGTGCCATTTCCAAGGCTGGTGGCTTGTGTTTGGTTTGTCCATGCATAAGAAGTGGTAATGGCCTCACCGTCATTGTCGGTGGATTGACTTGAACACATCAATGTTGAAGAAGTGGTAATACCGCTGTTGGGGGTAATCGCCGAGTTCGTAATGTTCGGAGCCGTGTTTTCGACATTCACAGTGGCTGTTGACACAGAAGAGCCGCCATCGCTGTCTGTTGCGGTGACTTCACAGGTCAGAGAATCGCCGACATCGCTGTTGGACGCACTGACCGTTGCGGTTTGTCCTGTGCCAATAACATTGCTGCCGTTTAACCACACATAGCTCAGCGTGACGGTTCCATCGTCAATGTCGTTGGCGATGGCAGAACAACTGAGATCCGTGTCTGTAAT
>JAYYJC010000430.1:0-5100 GCA_036146655.1 Myxococcota bacterium
ACTTAACAAGGGCCACCTGCCTACTCTTCAAAAGCTAGGCCCATTATTGTTAAATAACAAGCAATTAGATGAATCAGAGAATGTTTTTAGGAGCATACTTGAGCTCACAGCTGGCCAAAGCAATAACCCGATGGTCACTCAAGCATACATTGCACTTGGGCGCATTGAATTGAGCCGAAACCGTCTGGAAAAAGCCAAAAAGAGATTGAGTGATGCACTACGAAACGACCCCACATCGATTGAAGCTCTCCAAGTCATGGCTGAAATTATGTTTCATCTTGGCGAGTGGAATGCACTATTTAAAGCGTACAATACCATCATCTCTAGTTGTGGAGATACCGAAGTGGTGATTAATGCCTACTTCATGAAGGCTTTTGTACTTGATAAAAAAATGGGTAAAACAGAAAAAGCCATTCAGCATCATCTCAAAAGTTTAGAAATAGATGACCAACAAGCCAAAGTTTATCTAAGAATGTCAGAGATCTATTTACGGCTTGACAATTATTCTGAAGCCGTGCAAGCCGCTGGCAGAGGAATTGCATGTTCAGTTGATGCAGCAATATTATCACTGCTTTATCTAATGCGGACTTGTGCTGAACAACACATGGGCAACAATGAATTTGCATCAGAACTTTATGGTCATGCCATTGAGCAAAATGACAAAATCGAAAAGGCCCTAGGTAAGTCTATTCCGGACTCCAAACGGCTAAAAGCCTATTTGCATGATCTCATGGAAGAAGTGACTTGATTTGAATCGTCAACTCGGGCACTTGTTATTCCGTATGCGCAGTTGGCTTCCGATTCCTTGGCTGCTGCCACTTTTGATTTTTGGCAACTGGCAATATTTTGATTGGATACTTGGAATGTTCATCGGTATAACGGGGATGAGCATTCGACTTTGGGCTGTATCTTGGATTGGCTCTGGTTCTAGACGCAGAGATACAGGACGACCAGAACTGTGCGTCCGTGGACCTTACAAATTGATTCGAAACCCTTTGTATGTTGCAAATGTATCTATGTATGTGGGACTATGTATGGCAGGTGCAATGCACTATCTCGCAGTTGGAGTATTGTTTTATTCATGTATTTATTACCACTTCATTGTTCACTTTGAAGAGTCCATCTGGTCTAATGACGAAACATATCAGTCCTATACTCAAAGAGTAAGTCGGTGGTTTCCTCAAGGCTCTTTTAGAAGTGCATTGGAGTTTGGTCCGCTACATGCTGCGTTTCGTTCTGAACGCTCAACAATTCTAGCATGGACTGGATGTATGTTATGCCTTTGGATAAAAGGTGTTGGCCTTAATTGAGTGATAAATATGCGTCATTATTTGGATTACAATGCAACAACCCCAATGATTACAGCTGCGAGAAATGCTGTTTTAAGTGGAATGGATGATCTTTGGGCAAATAGCTTTTCACAGCATCACCTAGGTCAAAAAGCATCTGTCGCCCAAGACAAAGCCAGAAGGTGTATTGCAGAGGCACTCTCTATCGATGTAAAGCAATTGCGATTTACATCTGGCGCAAGTGAGTCAAATTCTTGGATATTGTCTCATTATAAGAAGAGAGGTAAGATTCTGTGTTCTGCCATAGAACATCCATCGGTTCTCGATCATAATGATGTAGTCATACCAGTGCATTCGAACGGCATCTTAGATTGTGCGGCTCTTACAAACATACTTGAGAAGCGTGGCCAACAGATTTCAATGGTATCTGTTATGGCAGCAAACAATGAAACAGGTGTTATTCAGCCCACTGAAGAAATCGCTCAAATTTGTCACCACTATCAAATCCCATTCCACTGTGACGCCACTCAAGTTTTGGGTAAATGTCTATATCTTCCAAAAGCCGATTTCTTAAGCTATTCTGCACACAAATTAGGTGGTCCGAAGGGAATTGGGTGTGTTGTTTTAAGTAAAGAAATCGATTCACTTATACTTGGGGGACCACAAGAAAGGGGAAGTCGAGCTGGTACACAAAATGTACCTGCATTACTTGGATTTGCTGCGGCAGTCCAAAACATTACTTACCCTGACAAAGTGCTTCGAACTGAGTTGGAAAACGGTTTATCCGCTCTTGGAGCAACAATATTAGGAGGCGAGGTAGAGCGTCTTCCCAATACTGTATGTGCTTTATTTGATGTACCAGGGGAACTTCTGACCATGGCGCTGGACATAAGGGGAATCGCAGTATCTACGGGTGCAGCGTGTTCTTCTGGCGCATCGGAAGAAAGTCATGTGCTAGAAGCCATGGGCTATAACGGTAAGCCTGTTCGCTTTTCATTCGGACCAAACTTTGATTCACAAGGATGTCAAGATGTGTTAAAGGCGGTGAGCGAAAGTTTGGAGGCAATATGCGAGTGGTAGCCGCAATGTCAGGTGGTGTTGACTCATCCGTCACTGCTGCACTTCTATTGGAGCAAGGACATGATGTAATTGGTGTCCACATGAAATTACACAATGGACCACCAATGGCAGTGGATGCTGGAGATACCAAAGCATGTTGTGGACTAGATGATGTCATTGATTGTCGCCGTGTAGCAGATCAGCTCGGAATTCCCTTCTATGTCATGGACTTACGAAAAGAATTCGAACGGGCTGTGATGGACAATTTCCGTTCTGAATATATAAAAGGACGAACGCCAAATCCCTGCGTTCAGTGCAATGGCGTGCTGAAGTTTCGAATCTTACTGCGGAGAGCAAAAGCACTTGGCGCATCTCATTTGGCCACGGGTCATTACGCTCAAATCACAGAAGATTATGGACTGCGAACGGCAGTCGACCCCAAAAAAGACCAAAGTTACTTTTTATTTCCCGTCACTCGGGAAGCTCTTAAACAGACCTTTTTTCCATTGGGTGGTATGACTAAATCTGAGGTTCGAGCACATGCTTCTCGCTTAGGACTTGCGACTGCGTCAAAGAGAGAGTCTCAAGACATTTGTTTTCTACCGAACGGAAATCATGCAGCCTTCATCGATTACAAAGGGGTTGATGGAGACTCGTCTGGTAATATTGTTGATGAGGAAGGAACAATTCTTGGTCAACACGATGCCTATTATCGATATACCATCGGTCAGCGCAAAGGGTTGGGTATCGCTTCGCCTCAACCTTTATATGTATTGGACATACGTTCCGATTCAAATGAAGTCGTGGTTGGCCCTGGAGATCGATTGTTCAATCAAGCTTTAGAAGCCCGACAGCTAAATTGGTATCGGCGTCCAGAACGAGGTGAAGCGCTTCATGCACGAATCAGACACAGAGGTCCACTCATCCCATGTGAGTTAGAAGGTGAGGATCCCTTGACGGTCCATTTGAGTGCTCCTGCTCGAGCAATAACCCCCGGACAAGCCATTGTGATTTATTCAGGAACCGATGTTGTCGCCGGTGGTTGGATAAACCGGACATTGCCAGCATGAACATCACCTTGAATGGTCAAATATATCAAATAGCCTGTACACACCCATCATTTACAAATGAAAATGGCGGTGAAAACAATGAAAAACTCGAATTCTTAGGTGACTCCGTCCTGCAATTATGCGTTACTGAACTGCTTTTTAAAGAATTGCCTCGATGTTCTGAAGGTCAATTGTCACAAGCCAGACATGCCTTGGTCAACAATCAAGTTTTAGCTGAAATTGCACAACAAATCGGATTGAATCAGTTGATCAGAGTTGGCAAAGGTGAGAGCAATGTTACTGAACGCATGCTCGCAAACTGTTTCGAAGCAATGCTTGGCGCTCTATACCTAGATCAAGGAATTGAACGCTGCAGACCAGTGGTAAATGCACACTTTTACCATCGCTTGTCGGATGCATTGTCTATTCCGCCCAAAAGACGCTTGCATGAATGGTCTCAAAAGACCTATCAAATGGTACCGGAATACAATGTGGTTGATGTAGAAGGTCCTGCGCATCAGAGAGTCTATCGTATATCTGTCCGGATCAATAACGAAACTGTTGCCTATGGTCAGGCCTCTACCAAAAGGGAAGCCACCAATCAAGCAGCTCAAAATGCGGTTACGGTGCTGGGGCTACAATGAAACGAGTCATAGTCCCCATTGACATGGGTGGCGTTGAACATCAATGTGTTCTTTCTCCTCCAAAGCGGCCCGCAGCTGACCCTGAGAGAATAGCAGCTTTGATTGAACGCTATCATGAAAGACATGGTCGAATTGATGAGGTTTTCTTCGTGCATGGTGGGTTACCTAATAAAGATCAATTGGATGCCTGTGAAGACTACTCCATAAGAGTAAGCTTAAGTCCATATACACTTCTCCATGACCACAATATTGCTGCGCTATTGCAGATCCAGAACCTTGTCTGTGTAGAGCTAGAAGGTCTTACTTCTGATGATAAAGTACTGAACGCATGTCATCGTGGGTATACTCGATCTGATCAAGAGAGACTGATGGCCATCATAAAAGACCTTAAACCGCGGCTGGGTTATGTCATCGCAACGGGTTTACCAAACAGCAAGGCAGACATTAAAGGCGAGTTAGACTGGGTTGTGTCTCATAAACCAGACTTTGTCAGAATATATCCTGCTCAAGCTTGGGTTGGGTCAATCCTTGCTGATTGGGGAAAGCTTGGTCGTTGGATAGTTGATGAGGCCAAGACATTGTGTCAAGTGAGAGAATGGCTGACATTTTGTGAGGAACAACACATCGATGTTATTCGGGTAGGTCAACAGGCCATGCACGACATTCCCTGTAAAGTCGAATTGGGTCCCCGCGTGGATGGTCTTAGAATGCGGGTGGGTACAATGCGGTATTTTGACCGAATGGCAGCTGTTATTGCTTCATCAGTTCAAGAAAGAACTGTGACACTTGCTGTAAACCCAAAAGAACTTGCCATGGCAAAAGGCATAGAAAATGACAACATCAGACGGCTTAGAGCTCAATTGGAGTTTGCTGATATTCGGCTTGTTGTTGATGAACGTGTTAGAAGGGGCGATGTACATCTACTTAGAGGCACAAAATGACAGAGAATCAGCATCGCAGTGGCTTTGTCGGATTAGTTGGCTTACCCAATGCTGGTAAGTCCACATTGATGAACCAACTGATGGGCATGAAATTGTCTATCATTTCGCCCAAACCGCA
>JAYYJC010000431.1:0-10000 GCA_036146655.1 Myxococcota bacterium
GCCTGCACATCGTTCATACCCGCATCCGTCATGGTGGCCACTTGAATGGCCTCATTAATGTTTCGGGTGGCTCGTTCAAGGCTCTGGGAACGCGAATTTAATCGAATGGATACATTCGCTCCACCCGCATCATCTGCAAAAGAATTAACCCGCTTTCCAGACGCCAAATGCGTGCTGCACTTTACGGTCTCTCGATGGGCACGGTTGTGATGATTTAAAAACTTATCAACGGACAAACGGACTTTCATAGTGGTATGGTTATCGGCCGTTTGAACCCTTTCGTTAAATCAATGATCCAAAAAGTCATGTACAAACTGCTCTGATGGCTGCTCAGTCCATTTAAGAAAAGTGACAAGTTCCTGATTGTGTCCAATATTGCGGCATCGTTGATGCTAATCGTCTTCTGACTGAACCCCGAGATTAAAAGATCCAGACACTGTATACTTGCCGATACCATGCGGGGAATCTTCTAGAGATCAGTTTGAAGGTGTCCTAAACACCAATCTTTGAACAAAGAATTAGACAAGCACTAATTGTGCCTAAGCCCATCCACCATTGATTTGCTTCGCAATAGAATTTGCCTCTAAGACAAGAGCTTTAACAACTTGTCGCCATGAACTTGATGAAACACGCGCATCGCATTGATTGATGATGTTGCTTTCATGCTGTTGATGGTGCTTTCAATCGCTTGTTCTGCCATATCAACATCTTCAATCTTTGCAGCGGCCTCTTTCATGTTGGTGGATTCATTTAGAACATTGGAATGTTCCACCATCAACTGTTGCATTGAGGCGCCTACAGTGGCCCGTTGAGAGGAGACATTGTCAATGGCTGCATCGATGACTGACAAAGCCGATCGAGCACCTGCCACTGTATCAATGGAGATGTTGTTTAGTCCCAGTCCTGCTGGAAGGGTAAATCCAGCCACAGTGGCTTTGAGGACTTCATTGGCGTCGTCTCCGGCCATGATCATGGCTGGCTGACCTTCTGGAACAGCATCTGCTGCTGCCACGATGTCATCAAAAATATTGTCAAGCAACGAGGGTACATTGCTGCCATTACCGGCCATGCCTTGTTGAGAACCCCCTGTGATACCTGCAATGGTTCCTAAGAGACCGTGGCCACCCATTACATGAAGTGTCACGCTGTTGTCAGCCAAAAGCTGACCCATTGCGGCTGGTGTCTCGTTGGGTATTGCGGGTGAGTCCAACTGATCGATTTCTCGACCAGTATCGGTCACATAGATGATGTGTTTCAGGGCCTCATCTAAAAATCCGAATGAGTCATCTGGGGTATTGCTGGAAGGCGTGTTGTTTTCCACGCCCAGTACATTGGCCAAGCCCGCAAACGGATCGATGTATGCACCAATGGTATACAAGGCATTGAGCTCACTGTTGAATGCCCCAGAGTTAGCAAAGTTAACAACGGTTTTTGTACCATCTGTGTCTCTTGCCAAAACAGAGAGTCCAAATTGTGCATTGTACTGAAGGCCCGTCAGCAAGGTGGCAAATGTAGATGCCCCATTAAGAATCCCATTTTTTAGGTTGTTAATTTCTCCACCCATGGATCCAGAAGCATCAATCAAAAATCCAATCTGCATGATGTTGTCATTGGCAAGAAGTTTGATGGTGTCATTGTAATTGACAGAAAGAGAGAACCGATTGATTTCCTGACGAAGCTGGCTGAACTCCTTGTGTGCCAATGCCCGATCCGCACTGCCTAAGACAGCATTGGCGGACTGAACAGCGAGTTCTCTCATCCGAGTCAAATGGGACTGAATATCGTTCATCCCGGCATCAGTGGTTGTGGCTGCTCGAATGGCCTCATTGATGTTGCGTGTGGCGCGATCCAGACTCTTAGACCGCGCATTAAGCCGGATAGAAACATTGGCTCCACCCGCATCGTCCGCAAAAGAGTTCACTCTTTTTCCAGACGACATGTGCGTACTGCTCTTGACCGTACCCCGATGGGCACGGTTGTGGTGATTGAGAAACTTGTCGACTGATAAACGAATTTTCATAGAGTATCGGTTATCGGTCCTTGAGACAATTTGTTTTAATTGTGGATCAAGTTTAAAGTTGTTTAACCTGATTTAATTGTAAACCTGATCAAACAAAATCAAAGTTTCTTGAGACGATTGAGAGTGACGATACCTGACGCATTGGTTTTGCTGCACCATAAAGGTCCAATTAATCCAATGAGGGAGCGTGTCTTCTCGAACATCACTCGACCAAAGGCACATGAGGCTGATTCTGAAAGGATTAGCGGGCTTCGGACTCAATTTCTCCAGTCACAACTGTCCAACCGTCTGAACGAACCTCAATGCTTGGTGATTTGAAGTTAATTATTTGCCCCTCAAGATCAGTTGAGATGCGCTCAAGAGGGATGGGGGGAATATCGATGGAAGGGATGAAGTTGGATACTGTCCCCAATAAGCTGGGCACCAATAACCGTCCCAAAGCAGACAGGTCTCCACTGTCAAGTGCATTGGGATGCTTGAGGGTATCAACCCCAAGAATGAGTTCTGCTGGACGAGAGTCAACTGTCAGATCCACGCTGTTTTCCTCAGTAATATTGAGATAGAGTCCAGCATCCAGAGCAATACGCATGTCAATGATTTCTTCATCTTCGCGGGTAAACTGCAGTTGCCACTCTCCAAGCTGTATCCCTGCATCCACCCCATCTACTCGCGCAGGCGTAAGCACGGGGGGAAGACCAACAGCGATATCGACCAACTCTGCAGGTCCGAGTGGTTCAGGCAACGGCGCTCCCGAAAACCCCTCAAGCAGAATGGCGTCGAACTGGATGTCTCGCAGCGTCCCGACCTGCCAAATCACAAACATGAGTTGATTAACGAGGTCGTCATCAATGGCAACGGCCAGCGGGGTTGTTCCGATTGGCCAGGCTGGACCAGCACCTCCGGTGGCGAGAGAACCGGCATTTTCAGGCATTTCAAAGACAGGTGTCCCAAATATTTTTGCATCGAGGATCAGCCGGAGACCATCATTTACAGTTTGGACTGCCGACAAGGCACTCTCTACAAAAACACCTGACAAAAGCTCCGTTTCAAGCGCAAATGACTCGAGATATTCTGCAGCCGTTTCAGTAATCAAGTCCACAGCTACCGTTTCGAGTTCTGTTTCAATCTGACCCACCACCAAGTCTATCACCCAATTTTCAGCAAAACCCGGGATGTATTCAATGTCAATTTCGGCATTGCTAATTGTGCTTTCGGCGTTTTCAACCGTAGTCTCAATGCTTCCGCCAGTGGTGTCAAGGGCAATATCAAGTTTGAGCTGAACATTGTCTGCAGTCAATTGTCCATCCACATTGACGCCAAGATAAGTACTGACATTAAAGGTGACATCAATGTTTGGAACCTCAAGCACCACATGCAGGGGATCGCCAGCAAAAATGGCAATCTGCGGATTGCCATAACCAATGCTTTTGGGCTCAATGTCGAAAATGGAAACCTCAAAGGTCGTTCCGAGCAGACTCGTAGACAAATCCAAATCGGCTAGAATCACCTCAGCAATGCTGGCCAAATCGTCGAGATCAGACTCGCCATCGTCGAGGAGGTCTTGATTGATTTGAATCCGAACCGCCTCCTCTAACCACGCGCCTGTCTCATGCACTCGACCAGCATAGATGGCCCGAGAAGCCACAGCTCTACCCCCATCGGATGCCTCAGCTCTGAGGTTGATCTGCTGGATTCCAGGTTGTACCGCCACTGGCAATGAAAAGTCACCGCCACCATCATAGTCGATGGGTTCACCGTTAAGGGCCAGACTGCTGACGCCAGCTGAACCAGAAGTAAAAGCGCCTGACAATTGAACACTGTCTTGGGGAACAAAAGCGCCTCGAGCAGGTGAGTCAATGCGCAGTCCTGGATTTTGAACAGGCTGAAAGTCAGCTGATGGATCTTTAAGGGAGGGTTCATCGACCTTAATATTTTGGGAACAACTGAACAAAAGAAGCAGCATGAGTAAAATCCAAAAAATGAGACTGTGGTATGATCGAAGTGAACAGGAGTGACCGAGTCAGTGCCCCGCTTCATATCGGACATGGTCGATGTATTATACTCAGATATATTCGGAATTTCACTGATTGCGATCGCAATTCTCTTTCTATTTGGTCTTGGAGAATTCCTTCGTCTCAAAACCACACTCAGTTCAGAATGGACACACAAATCGAGTCATTTTGGAGCAGGACTGATCATTCTGACATTTCCTTGGGTCTTGTCGTCTTCAATCTCTGTATTTGTACTCACCACCAGCTTTGGATTGATCCTATTTACCGCTAAAAAATATGACCGACTTAAAAGCATTCATGACGTTGACCGCCAAACCAGTGGGGCCTTTTATTATCCGTTGTCGGTCTTTGTCATTTATTGGATGTCCAAAGGAGATCCCGTCATGTTTTGCCTTCCAATTACGATTCTTGCGCTTTCTGATGCAGGAGCTGCTTTGGTTGGCAAACAATATGGCACCAATCGTTTTCGTGTCATGGACGGATACCGATCTTTTGAAGGTTCACTGACATTTTTCGGTCTGTCACTCACCATACTATTGGTGGGTTTTGCAATTGCAAAGATACCGGGTTGGCCTGAAATGTTGCTTATCGCAATCACCGTTTCAGTTCTTACAACAGCCATTGAAGCCATTAGCATTCGGGGATTAGACAATCTTCTTATTCCGTGCTCAGCCTACTTAATGCTAGAGAGGAGTCTTCGAATAGGATTGGCTGAACTCTCATCCTGGTTTGAGGGCATGTTGCTCTCTTTGCTGACCATCTTGATTACTCATCGCATTAGCAAACTGACCACAGCAGGCAGTATTTCAATATTTGTGGCAGGTTCAATGGCCTATGCAATTGGCTCATGGCCTTGGTTTATTCCGCTTTTGTCTTTGTACATCGCCTATACCAGTACCAACCCTAAGGAGCGTTCAATCCGTACGGACATGGTGGTCGTTTTTCCGACCATACTCGGAGCACTGTGTTTTATACTGCTCTTTGGTCATTACCAAGACCCCAATCTATACCTTGGTTATTTGTCAACCCTCTGTTCGGGTGGAGCAATCTCTATGCGCATGATGGCTAAGCGGCTGAATTATCCCAGCGTGCCATTTATTCTGACTGGTGCGCTTGCACCGCTAATCCCGTTACTTGCTGTGCCTTTACCAAATGTTCAAACGCTGTACCTCGGAATGTCCGTCGTCAGTGCGATCATTGCATTTCAGATTTTATCTCGGACACCATTTGTTGGCCGACGGCTATTGGCCACACTGCTCGGAGGTGCACTGGCATGGGCATTTGCGAATACGCAGAGCTTAAAACTCTTTTGAAAAGAGCCCGTATCGACGAAAAACTCGACCACCATGCGCAGTGATGCGCTGGGAATGAGAGCCAGACCACATTAAAGCATGAATACCGCCTTCAGTCCATCCTTTGGAATCGGCTATTTCATGTGCTTTTCCTACCAAAACACCTCCAATCCCTTGCTGACGAAACTCAGGAAGAACTGCCAAAGTTTTAATGATGAACTGCTTTAGTTTCGGATTGTAAACATCGGGCATGGCAAAACAATACCCTTTGACCGTATCATCTGGTGCCACCGCAAAGAGAATGAGGCTGTGATCAGCCTGATGAAGTATTGGGGCATAGACCGTTAAAAACTCAGACAAGTCGAGCGGTGTATACGCAAACGCAGATTCAAAAGACCTTAATGTCAGTGCATGTAGCTGAGTCAAAGACACATCTCGTTCAACCAACGACTGAAACTGCCAACCCTTTGACTCTAGAAATATTCGCTGTGCATGATGGCGACTAATTTCGGGTTGATTGGCACAAAGAGTCGAACTGTATTCACTCACCAATTGATAACCACAGGCCTGCCATATCTCTGGAGAAAATTGCGGTTCACCCCAAAAGAATGGCCGTTCAAAGGGTCCTAAACAAGCCCGATACGGATACCAGGTTTGAGGATACATAGGACCATATGCCACAGAACAGCCTTGGGACAGCAGCCAAGCTTCAGCCTCTTGGATGTCTTGAACTGTTTCGGCAGTGGGAAAGATACAACCAATGGGCTTCAACTGGTCATGGTACCCAGCAGGTATTCCATTTGGCGCTTTGGTAATCATTGTCCCTTCTTTCGAAGTCTTCGACGGTGCTCTCGCAAACCTCGAGACAAGCCGTCTTTAACCCATGGGTGTTTGTCTGGTACGGATTGCGCAATCCAAGAGTGTACGGCTTCACAGCTACAGGCTGTCCATGCCCGCAGGACATTCGAAAAAGCCTTCCGCACAATGGGACTAGGGTCCCTCAGTACCACTTTTAGGCCATTGCCAATGTATAAGTCCATAGACTGTTCTACAAAAGTTACCTCATCTGCCTGAAGGGTTTCTCTGAGAGCTGCCGCTGCCGGTCCACGGATGGGCTCGGGCATGGCAGCCATTAAGGCCATTACTTCAGCTCGACGATGAAATGGATTGGTCAGTTCTGGATCTTGTAACCGTTCAACAGACGACAACCCCAAAGACAGGAGTGCGGGTCCAAGAACGAGATGACCAAGGGCGTCAGCGGTTTGAACATCGTCTATATATGGCAACCATCTATCAGCTAGATCAAGTGCATGGTTTGGTTGTTCTAGCACCACCACTGCAGTCAATGCAATGGCAATGAGCCCTTCCTCCAGTGAACGGCTGTAAAGTGCATTCAGCAAGTCGATGTCTTTGGGCAACTCAGCCAACTCTGACTCCGCAATCAACTGAGTAAGTTCACCATAGGGTACCCCAATAACACCTCTTAAAGTGGGTGCTTCTTTATGACGCTGATGGGCTAATTTTCGATTTGCATGTGCACCAAGGTGCATTTCGTAATAAGTGATTGGATACATACTGACCTTCCTATGAGGTCACCCTGATGGAGAACCTGGTCAAGCCCTAAAGGAAGGGGCTTGCATGGAAACTCTTTATTCTTTTTTTTTCAACACATCTATCCAAAGCGAGAGACAATTATGTTTCAAAGTGCAAACAAAAGATATTTCGAGTACCGAAAAGGCACGACAGAAAAGTATCAAATCATTTGGCGTGAAGGTGAGTACGCTCCCAATGCAGAGGATTCACAGTATACCGTTTATGTTGAACGAGGCCGCCTTGGAATGAAAAATCAAGACGCCCGAACCAAAGAATTTCAAGGAGAAGGCGCACATTATCAGTCTGAACAACATATGGACAGCCAGATTGATAAGTGTCTTCGTACCGGCTATGTCGAAGTCGATAACTTAGGCGCACCAACACCCGCCATCGAGGGACGAGCGGTCACCCTAAAAGCACTAAGTAAAGACAACTCGGATACCCCTTCACTTTCGCTCAATGAATTTGAACTGTTTATGCTGCTTAACTGGCTCATTGACAATGAAGTATTTGACAACAATCATCAACCCCTTCAACTCGAAAAGTGGATGGCGCGTTCGCTTCGCAAGTTGGGCTATGAAAAGCCCAGACTTGAACCACTCTCTGCATTTTATGAAGACTATGAAGAGACACTGGGTCTCGTTGATGAAGATGGCCGCTTTGATGAATACTGGAGCCGCTACCTTCAAATGAGTGAACGAGACCGACTTAAAGGCACACTTGTGGAGGAAGAAAAGGTTCCAGCCTACAAGTTTACCGATGAAAAGTACTGGATTGTAAACATCGAAGAAATTCACATCATCTCCAATGCCACAGAAAAGAAAATCAAAGTGCCAGATGCCAAGAGCAACAAGAAGAAGCACCTTCTTTACGGCATACAAAAGGCATGGTTGGACTTCCATCTAGAATTGATCAAACAGCAAGAAATCAGTGCCATATACGGCTATGAAATTCGCCCCTGGGAAGATCTCAAAGGTGGAACTCAATCCGAAGAAGAGTCATCCGAAAGTTCAGACTCATCCTCAGAGTTCTCATCCTCTGAAGAAGGTTGAACTCAATCATCAAATGGCTCCTTAGAGGGCTCGGCTGTTTGACGGCAGTGATTGTTCTGTCCGTCGTCACTCTGTATGTCGGATTTTTATGGCTCGACAGTCAACTCTACAGCGAAACGGCACTCCCTCTACCCTCACCCGAAATGTCAGAAATACCAGACATTCAAAGTGAGTTGCTGAATGCCGGAAGCGTTCAGCTTTCAGGTCCTGAAATTGCCCAACTCATATGGTTGGACAAGCCTCCAGAGGTAGAGGCATTGGCAGTGGACATTGTGGAAAACGAATCTTGGGGCCCAAGCATTCGAGTGCAAAGCAGCCTGAGAATAGGTGAAGATGAGGCTCGTCCGTACCTCAATATTGATGTTGAACTTGGGTTTCTGTTTGAGGACGCTCAATTCTTAAATACCCACATTCATCGTTGTAAACTTGGGCAGCTCGACCTATCAAAGTGGTGTAAATCTGCTGAACTCGACAATGAGTTCAATGATCGCATACAAATGCTCACTGAAGTGGATCCAGCCGTTGAGTCTACTGTTTCACTGATTCAACGGGCTTACATCGCAGACAACGCATTGGTGATTGAACTCCGACAAGAAAATCTCCTCCGCCAAGTGCTCGATCAACTCAAAAACCTTGATCCAAGCTTGCTTGAAGAACTTCAACTACTCGAAGCTAGTCCCGCAGCAGAGTAGGAAATAGCTGGCTTACATGCTCAAAACCGTTAGTGTATTGTGTCATGCAAAGACAATTCAATACTCAAATCCTAGAACAGCATCCCCACCTCTGCTATGAACGATTGGGAGAGGGGCCATGCATTGTATTAATTATGGGAATTGGGGCACAACTCGTGCACTGGCCAGACGAGTTTTGTAAGCACTTTGTTGAAGCAGGGTTTTCCGTATTGCGCTTTGATAATCGAGACATGGGCCAATCTAAACGGTGGACGGAAGGGGGATTGCCAAACATCAAAGGCATGATCCCAAAACGACTCTTAGGCATGAACATCCAAGCCAAATACAAACTCGAAGACATGGCCGATGATGTCATCGGATTAATGAATGCTCTTGATATTGAAACCGCAGGTATCGTCGGTATCTCAATGGGGTCAATGATCGCCCAAATAGTCGCTGCTCAGTACCCACATCGCTGCCGCCATTTGACACTCATCATGTCAAACAGTGGTGAACGCCGAACATTGATACCCACGCCAAAAGCCCTAATGGCACTTGTAGATGTCCAACACAGCCCAGACAGAGAAACTGCACAGGACAACATCGTCCGTCTGTTTTCAGTAATTGGAAGCCCAGCATACCCACTTGATGAGGACCGCCTGAGAAGACTTGGCGGATTGGCCTTTGATCGCGGAAAAACTCCAGACGGCTTTGCTCGCCAATTCGCAGCAGTGCTTTCGACGGGCTCCAGAAGCCACTACATCCAGAAAATTAAGTGCCCTACGCTATTAATACATGGCAAAGATGACCCTCTTATCCCTTTGACTGCTGGAAAAAGAATAAAAGCGCTCCTTCCTTCGGCCGAGCATTGGTGGGTTGAAGGAATGGGTCATGATCTCCCACAGCTGCTTTGGCCGGAGTTCGCTAAACGAATAATGGCGCTAGAACCCACATGAAGAATGCCATTGCGTGGTACAGACCCAATCCAATCCCACAACTCTTGGGGATTGGTACCATTTCAGCAGTGATGATGGTCACTGGTGTCATTGTCATGGCTTTTGGTATTGATCAAAGTGGTCGCATTGCAGAAGAGTGGAAAAACCCAGCCATTGTTTGTGGTGTTTTAACTGTCATTGCGGGTGTATTACATGCCTGTATTCGCTTCTACAAAACATTAGAAGCTGATAAAACAGTGTTGGTTTTAAATCAAAGTGGAATAGAGTACCACCATCTCGGAAAAGTTCAATCGATTCAATGGCAGCAGCTACAAAACATTCATTTTGGTACTGAAGGCTTAGAGCTTACATCTACCTCTAAAAAATTGACAATCAACGATCGTTTTCTCGGAATTACAGGACCA
>JAYYJC010000432.1:0-10000 GCA_036146655.1 Myxococcota bacterium
AAGCTCGAGAATAAAATAAAAGAGACCCAGCATCACATTTTATTGGGAGTGCCTGTTCGTGAATGAAAACATCCGAAACTTTATCCTGAATGGAGGAGACTTCAATGCCACTGCATTAGAATTGTGGCGATTTCAAGTAAAGAACTCCGTCAACTATGGGCGATTTTGTGGCTCTGTTACACCGAATTCGTGGAAGAATATCCCAGCTGTTCCCGTTGCCCTTTTTAGAGATGTGACTTTTACCACATTTCCGCCTTTCATGGCGCAACAGACATTTCGCACCTCTGGGACAACCGGAAAAAGAGGACAGCATATTCTTCAAAACACCGAAATCTATGACCTTGGCTCAACCCTACACATGCACAATGTGATTGGTGGTGTTCCAAAATCTGGATTATCTCTTGTTTCACCAGCTGTTGATTCTTCACTCGGCCACATGTGCCGGTCATTTGCACCTCAAATGCGTCAGGGGTTTGACCTTGATGTGGGCGTCAGACGAGAATTTTGTTGGACCTATTTGGAAAATGTCAAAGAAGCTATTTTTTTTCCGGGAACAGCATTTGCATTTGATGCACTGGTCAGCGGCAGAGTTGAACCCTGCCCACTCCCCGATGGTTCCGTCATTATGGTCACGGGCGGATACAAAGGGCGCACAGCCAACCTTGACTCAGAAGATTTGGCCACGGCCTTGAAAAGAATTTTCGTGGGGGCGAAGATTGTTGGAGAATACGGTATGACAGAACTCAGTTCTCAGCTTTGGAGCCCCAGCCTTGATTCTCATTTTGTCCCACCCCATTGGATGAAAGTCATTGCTGTTGACCCATTTACAGGCCATGAAACAAATGGGAGAGGGCAACTTCGATTTTTCGATTTGGCCAATCATCAATCCGTAATGGCCATCGAAACACGGGACGAAGGAATCGTTCATCAAGATGGGTCACTCACATTATTCGGGAGACTTCCGGACGCTCCGGCCAGAGGGTGCTCATTGACGGTGGAAGCTGTTGACCGTCATTTTAAAATGACCCAAGTTATCCAATCTCACCGCCCCCCTTTTGAACGGCAACCATACAAATCTCACAAACGACCACTGGCCATCGAACCGGTTTGTCGAGCTCTTAGCAAGTTGCAAACCCATCCAAATCTCACCACATGGACACAAGGCATTTCCGTCGAAAATGCGCTGTGGGGGCTCAAACACTGTCTACAAAGCATTAATCAATCAGGTTTAAAGCAATGCCTCAATGGGGGTGTTCGTCCTTCAAGAGTCACAGTGGTGACATCCTATGGTGTCTGTGTCTCAGGACTTGAGTGGATTGCGCTGGCAGCAGCAAGTGGGGCAAAAACCACGATAAAGGCGCCCAAATATGGCGCTCAAATATACACCGATTTTGCGAGAGCTCTATCAGAAGAAGGCCTCAATGTCTCGTGCACCACGGCGTATGAACTCGGTTCCCCTGATTGGATCATTGCCTTTGGAAGCGATGAAACCATTCAAGCCCTTCATCAGCGCTATCCCGATACCCCTATCCAAAGCTATGGACACCGGTTTAGTTTTGCTGTTGTTGATGCCCTTCGGTGTGATATTAAAGCTCTGGCAAGAAACATACTGGCTTATGACACACGGGGATGCATGGCCCCAGTGGCCTGTTTTATCCTCAACCACAGCACTAACTTCGATATTGCACTCGCAGAGGCTCTACATGCTGATACATTACGGTATCCACCGGGGTCTCAAGAAAGCTTACTTGGGCCTGAGTTGCGCCGAAGACAAGGACTGGCTCGAATATTGGGCAGTCAAATCACGCAATCCGGATTTGAATTACTCAATCTACCCTCTTCTTGTTTCTTCCCGAGTGCACTCCCAAGAACCGCTGTGATTCACCCCATAAAAAATACAAGCGAACTGCATGCAACTGTCGAGCCGTGGAACGCTCAGATATCGAGTATTGGTTGGGACTTGTCGGAGGAATGTCCCTATTTCAACTGCCGTGTGGTTCCAGTATCAGAACTTCAGCGACCTGGTTTTCCAAGGAAACACGACGGGACAGACATGTGGTGTCAAGCTTGACCCCAGTATCTCCAAAGCCCATCTTCTCGGATAAACCGTGAACGCTCGTGCAATTCTTGGACACGGCCATCAAAGATAAATCTCGCTTTAAACTCAACTTCTCCAGTATTGTGCTGGGCTCTACCATCTAAGACTCCAATGATGGTTAAGCCAATCCACCGAGTATTCTGTATGCTGTGTCGCATGTGCGAAGGACGGAGGCGATGCTTTTTGTGGGCCACATATGTTTGAATAAGATAATCGACATTTGCCTCGACATAAGCCGTGTAGCGAGAGCGCATCAATGATTCAGCTGTTTCGGCAGGTTTGTTGCCCGAGAGGATTGGACCACAGCACATACCATAAGGAAATCGAGAGCCACACGGGCATACATTCATAGTCGAGACTCAAAATAGATGGGATACGCCAGTATACGACAAAATCCATAGAGGTGTCATGTTTCATCACGGCATTGGCAAAGGCGTCGGAGGAATAACTCAACACACATTCAGTCAGATTATTGCGCAATAAAGTAAATACCAACAGATACCATGGCCACTCGATTAAACATCATTTTGTCACAACAACTTGAAATAATCGGGATAGAATACAGACCACTGCCCATCTGTTGGAGGAGTCATGTTTCTACTCATGCTGCAAATTGCACTGGCATCTGACTCATGCCCATTAAAAGACAACGCTAACGCAAATATACAACAGATCAAAGCAAATGAACTCAGCACGGTTCTCACCCAAGCAAAAGGCTGCCAAACTCTTATTGAAATATGGGCAAGTTGGTGTGGCCCCTGTGTGTCACTAGCCCCATACATGTCTCTGTTTCATAAAGAACATCCAGAGGTGCTGATGCTTTCAGTATCTGTAGACAACAGCTATGGTGCCATGGCTCAATTTGTGAAGACTCATCAAGTACCCGGCCAAATCTTTCATCTTAACCCGTGGACCATGTCAGATCTGAAGGCCACTTTTGAGCCATTAGATCTTACCTTTCCTGAAAGAATACCTTATGTTGTGCTGCTAGACTCTAAAGGAGTAGCCATACAGACACTAACGGAACCATCGGACCTCAAGGAACTTAAGGTGGGGTCAAACACCGGACAACTCATTGACCCCTGAGATCCGTCAAATTACAGAGCGAATTGCATCTAGCAGCGGTGACCTTGTTGGATTGTGGCGCTTACACTGTGTGACTCCTATCAGCATGGAAAACTGGCGCCTAGGGGTGAGAGTTGCGTGTAAGAAATGGCGCTATGTTGCAGGCATTCAAGGACTTCTTTGTGTCAGTATACTTATTCTCAATGCCATTTCATTGATGGACCGCCAGCCACAAAACCACATTGAACAGCTCAAGCCGCTCATCGCAAGTCTTTCAGAAATGCCTGCCGGCTACTCACATGGGTCAAGCCAACCAGACATGCCAATGAAGGCATTCCCCAATAAAACTCCCAAAAGCACTTCCAAAGCCAACACAGCTTCTGATACTAATCAATCGGTCTCTTTTCCGGCTGTCGGCCAATCAAATGTCTCAAAGAAGACATCCTCCGATGAGAATAGTCAACCTGAAGACACAACGGACTCCTTTTCAAAAAATACAGATAAACCCAGTTACTCCCCTACACATGTGGATGCAGATAAACCTTTCGTCAACCCGTCTGGTAATAACAATCAGAACAAAGGCGATCAATGGGGCACCCAACAAACCGCACTGTCTTCCCGTTCACCCATGCACTTTAGAAAAATCAATGGTCCCAATCCCATTTGGGTTGCTGAGACTGAAGTCACACAGCGGCAATGGGTCACTTTAATGGGTCTTGACCTGAGTGTCGTTTCAGGACATTGGGACCAAGCAGTTGATGGAATTAGCTGGTGCAAAGCACTTGAGTATGCCAATCGCCTGTCCAAACACGAGAAACGAAAACCTGTTTATCGCTTCAAAGGCAAATGCGAAAAGGGCGGACGGGTGATTTGGGACACTCAAGCAGACGGATACCGCCTACTTAACGAACAGGAATGGCAAGCACTTGCCAGTGTATCTGTCAAAGAAACCACCCATTCTCTCACCAATAACAGAGGTGTTGGGAAGGTCTATGCCAATCAAAACCCACAAAAGGATGGGATATATGGACTTCAGAGCAATGCTGCCGAATGGGTTTGGGGAACAACAGATGAAATGCACCAAACCCAAAATAGCGCAGTGGCCGCTCGAAGGTGTATTGAAGACAATTGTCGACAAATCAGTACACCTTCCGAGAGGCCATTAGGCGTCGGACTGAGGCTGGCGAGAGGTGCTCTTAACCCCAATGCATCATCTGATATATAGCTAGACAGCTTATTGGTTTCGAATGTAGCCGATCACATCACGGACATCGGTGTCAGATAAACCAGCTTGAGGCGGCATGCCACCCACACCATTTGAAATCACATCCGCCAGTTGTCCATCAGTTAGGCTCGCAGATTCAGAAATAATATTAATGCCATTGCTTGTATGACAGCCCATACAATTGGTGTTGTAGATGGCTTCGCCATTCACTAAATCCGCTTCACCATCGGCGACTTCTAATTCATCATGGTCATGATCGTGATCATGTCCCGAATCACCGTCTTTACCGCTGCATGCAGTCAAAAAGGCAAAAATTAAATATTGCATTGATCCTCCAACTTGTTCAAGCAGTGACAGTTTAGCTTAACTGGACATGTCAGGAGAATTTTTTTTTACTTTCGGTCAAGAATAATTGTCCTTCGTCCTATCAATTACGAGTAAGTCGGGGCCATCTAGCCAACACAATCGGATAAAGAGACTTGAGTAGATGCACGGTTACCATGCACATTTGAGTTTACCCACCATGCAGTAGATTGATTATTCGTAGCCAAAATTGGTGGTCCACCAATGCACATAGCCAGACTGTGGAGCGACAAAATAGCCCACGCCAACCACATTGGATCCCGGCGCCATGATGTTCGCACAGTGACCATCAGAAGACATCCAACCCGCCACAACATCCTCAGGAGTAGAATAGCCTGCTGCTATATTTTCTCCTGTGGCGCTGCCTGGAAATCCGGTAGAGGCAATGCGCTGCCAGGGGTCATTACCCAGATCTCCACCGGGAGATTCATGCATCAATTCATTCTGTATAATGCCCATCCAGTATGAATGAAAGCGAGAAGAACATGTCAAATAGGGGCTCATTGTGAGGGGCCCTGCTGGCGCAAACTGTCCCTCCGTTTGACAATCAGCACCTTCTGCACGGCGTGCATTCAGCAGAATCAAGACTTCTTTTTCGTAATCAGACCAAGAATCAGACCAACCTTCAATGGCTTCATGGCACGCTTCTTCTATGGGTGGACCTTGCTGGACTTCTTCTTCAAGCAGAAGACCAGAGTCGTACTTGTCTAACGACACTGGGATGGTGACACAACCGCTTGCTCCTAACCAGACAAACCACCTATACATTCACACTCCGCTAGATAAAAGTATAACGCCAGTCTAAACGAATGGCGTCAAATTGATGTGAAAGGCAGCCCAACCGCTTTCCCTACGAGGATTTGCAGTTACTGATAGGTCTGCCAAACATACTCGGCTGTATTTACGCGGGCTTGTTCGCTTTGAAGATCACCAGACAATTGAGGCTGCATACTCCCTGAACCATTGGTTATGATGTTGTATATCTCTGCAGCTGAAAATGAAGGCACGACCGAAGCAAATGAGGGAGCATAAGCTGCATGACAACCCGTCGCACAATAGCTATTAAAGTGAGCCTCTCCATCGGATAAATCATAGGCATAATCAGCACCGTCACAATCCGAGTCGAAATTGTCATACAAACCTTCAGAAGCACTTGGATAAGCCGCTGCACTGCTGTCGTTGCAATCACCGACTTGAAGGGTTCCACATGAGGAGTCTGCTGAACCCGTGCAATTGCCATTGTATCCCTCCTCACAATAACAATCTCCATCATCATCAAATGCGGTTGTGGCTTCGTCAATGTCTCCATCACAATTGTCATCGATCCCATTGGCTGTAGTAGACTCAGCCGCACCTGGGTTTACACTGTCATCGCTGTCGTTGCAATCAACTGTATTGTCGTAACCGTCGTTGTCTGCATCTTCGATATCGAGGAGATCAGTACCGTTGCAGTCTTGATCAATTCCATCTCCTGCAATTTCATTGGCACCATTGTAAATGGTATTGTTTTCATCATCACAGTCTTGTCCACCATATTGATCTGAGTCTTGACCGTCTCCGTCTTGATCAAAGTCAGAAGCTTGATCGCAGTTCTGATCGATGCCGTCGTACCATATTTCATCGGCACCAGGATTAATGGCAAAACCATCTGACTCACCATCTTCATCACTGTCTGCACTAGTGTCATTGCAGTCTGTGCCTGCATAATCATCTGACTCGTATCCATCGCCATCTGCATCGTAATCAGATGCACCATCGCAATTTTGATCGATTCCGTCATACCAAATCTCATCGGCACCAGGATTGATCATTGCATCATCATCATCGCAATCTTCAGAAACACCATAGCCATCGCCGTCAGCATCTATCTCGCTTGGTGCACCCGTGTCGATTGTGGGCGCTTCACAACTTGCTCCTTCATCAATCCATTGTGCGATCACAGCAGCTTGGTCAGCAGGGAGAGGTGAGCCTATTGGCATTTCTTGACCATAACTCCCTGTGTCAGCGCACTTATGCCAGAAAACACTGGCCTCATGGTCACCGGGAACAATCAAGGTTTCACCGTAAGTTGGAGAGACCACACCAATCGTAGTGCTGCAAATATCCCCTTCTAAACTTAAACCACCAGAGGCTGAAGCGTTGCTGTGACAACCGATACAGCTTGCACTCATGATCTCTAAGACAGTCCCATAGCTGTCCCCGCTAAGGTCCACATCCTCGCTGTGTCCACCACCAGTAAATTTGTGATCATCACAGCTTGTCAGGCTAATAAGTCCCAAAACAAGAAAATAACGCATACACATACTCCAGATTTATTATCGAAATGATAGCATGGTTATTCACTGCAGGGGCATACCAATTCTCATTAATTTTGATCTATTGCAGCCCCAATAAAACTTGCACACACAATCAAAACCGAATAATTGTGTGATCTATTTCGGGGAGTAGCTCAGTCTGGTAGAGCATCTGTTTTGGGAGCAGAGGGCCGCAGGTTCGAATCCTGTCTCCCCGATTCTTACATCCTTCACCAACTCGTCCGATGGTGAAGACCAAATGAAATCTGGTTTGTGTCAGCGGAAACACTGCTGTGTGGGCAGTATCGCCTAGAAAGACTGTGGCCACAGGTTTGGAACCACAGAAAAGGTCCTTTTGGCGTTAAGCATTCTTTTGTTTAAAAGCATCATCAGCTCAAGCGACACCGAAAACGGAAGAAAGCAACGACCATTAATCGTATCGAGGTGGTGAGGCGACCTCGCAAACGCTGAGCAATCAAAGACCAGATGCAAAACCAGAAAGGTACTGAAGTCAAATGGTTATCAATGCAGCATCCGTACCAAAAATCGAATAAGGTTAATGTCAAAACACCTCAATCGAACAAGCCATACGCCGTTTGTTCCGAAATACCGTTTCGGTTGAGGTGGCTTAACAGCCACCTCCACTTGATGCCCGAAGATGGATGACAGAAGGACAAAGAGCATCCAGTGACCCAAAAGTAAATGATTGATCTTTCCGCAGAAAACCAAACATACGAAGAATATCTCCGTCAAAAGGTCTCTTCGCCCAAACTTAACTTAAAGGATGTGCGTTTTTTTATTCGCAGATGCGCCCAACTCAGACAAGAACTGACCTGTTTACTAAACACAAAATCACCCGAAACGCCCATTCATGTACTTGACCAACACAGCTGTAGCCTGTGCTTTGCGCTGATTGCGAGCAAATGGCTTCCAACAGTCCCCATCATTCACTCTTTTCAGGACCTTAGCACCACCCTGATTGAATTCTTTCCAAAATCCCAGCGTACAAAAACAGGTTCACTCTCTCTGCTGTCTCATTTGACAGTTGCCCTCGATACGCTCAGGCAACTTTCTTGGTCCAAGTCAGAACTTCACCATCACTTTGTCAGGTTTATGGTCATGAAAGTTCACCTGAAGGAAGAATACTTTGGGCGTGCTTATGAAGAAATTCGAAAATACCGAGCCATTGCCGTGTCAGATACGGTTCAATTCGTGGAGGCCCCAGATCGGAAAGCGCACGGCAAATATTATACGCCTGAAGATGTCACCTGTCTGATGGTCGCCAAAGCCACTGAACAGTGGATGTCGAACAAAGCCCTCAAAGAAATTCACACCGAAACCAGATTGAGGGTTCTAGACCCAACTGTTGGAGCTGGGGCATTTTTACTGGAAATGGTGCGTTGTCTCGAGACTAAATTTCAAGACTATAACTGTGACCAGCCCCAATCAATATTACAAATACGCCATCACATCATTCAGCACAACTTGTTTGGATTTGACATAGACAACGAAGCACTTCAGGTCTGTAAACTCAGCCTTTGGCTGCTCTCATTTCCACATCTGAAACCCATTGAAATTGGCGCTCGACTGGTCGAGATGAACCTGCTTGATGTCAATCTGGCCAAGTACCAACCCTTTGACATTATCATTGGAAATCCACCCTATGTAAAAGCTCGATTTGGCTCATCAGCCTACCTAAAAGCCAAATCTCGCAACTTGGTGAGTTTGTCGAGTAAAAATCTCTACGCCTATGTCATGGAGCTTGGCTTAAAATTGATGGATGGAGATGGGATTTTGTCCATGATTGTGCCGCTTGCACTTACCAACAATCCCAAAACGAAGAGTCTTCGAAAAGTCATTCAAAAACATCACCGGCACACAGAAGTGTTGAACTTCGACATTGTTCCAGGGTTCATCTTTACACAAGGTAAAATAGAAGGCACAAGCAAGCAGTCTATTTCGCAGCGGTGTTCTATTGTTACGATTAACTCCAAGGCGCCATTCCAACTGGAAACCACCCTCAGGCTCCGCTGGCAAGCCAAAGAACGATCTGTTCTCTTTGAGCACCTATCCACACACCCCATTCCTAAACACTTTGACTTTATCAAAAAGGGAATCCCTCATATCGGGTGTACAGAAAACGACGACATCCTAACGGCCCTCACACACTGCAATACAACGGTGTGGGATCTCATCCAGCCAAGCCCAAATCCCGAAGCCACATCACTCGTTGTCTTTAAGTTTGTCCGTTATTTTATCCATGCCGACCGCTCAAAACTTAGCCGAATCGGTCTAGAACTTCATCCAAAAACAACTTATGCACATCAGCTTCTCTATGTTTATCTCAACAGTAATCTTTTTTACTGGTACTGGAGAACTCTCGGTCAGGATCAAGGTCTCTCTGCTGCATTTGTCCGCAATGCGCCCATTGTTCAGTTGCCTCTAGAAATGGTCGAAATCGCCTACAATCGCTTGGTCGTCGCCGAAGAAGAATGCTCTGTTTATAAACTGAATGCAGGACGCAGAATCCCCAATGTCAACTTTAATATCCGCCAAGATTTGCTTCTTCAAAATGATCTTCTCCTCTTAAATGCCCTCCAACTTCCCCCCACTCATGTGGAGACCATTTTTTACAGTAAATGGCCTTCTCTCACTCAACGAGGTCTCGATGATTCGCTTCTTGAAAGATACCATCCCAAACATCACCCTAGAAGAGTTCTTCCTCAACTTCAATGGGAAGTCTAGCCCTTAAGCATCACCTTGGTTCCATACCAGTTGAGAAAGATGAGTCTCAATGACATTCACCGTTTCCACCGGAAAAGATAAATGGGTCGGTCCATTAATGTAAAGACTGTCGATGTATGTCCAATCAATTTTTGACTGATTAAGCCATTCTACAAGCATTTCGTCATCTTTTTCTCTGTCGTCACTCCAATTACGCCAAAGGATGAGAAA